>JBEBIF010000234.1:0-5776 GCA_040080515.1 Chitinophagaceae bacterium
ACTGTGGACCCCGCAACTGGGAGAAACATTTTGCTTTCGGCGAAATGTTTGTTGGCGATGGCGGCGTAGGTTTCGTAGGTGCCTTGCACGATTCCTTGTGAGCCGATGTAGATCCAGGAGCCGGCGGTCATTTGTCCGTACATCATCAGGCCCTTCTTTTCTAATTCGTCGAAGTGTTTCCAGTTGGCCCAGTTGGGTACGAGTTGTGAGTTGCTGATGAGTACTCTTGGTGCGTCTTTATGTGTTCTTAAGATACCGACGGGTTTGCCGGATTGAATGAGGAGGGATTCATCATTCTCCAGTATTTTGAGTGCGGCGATGATATTGTCGAGTGCTTCAAAGTTGCGGGCGGCTTTGCCACGGCCACCATATACAATGAGGTCGTCGGGACGTTCGGCCACTTCGGGATCGAGGTTGTTCAATAACATTCGCAGTGCGGCTTCCTGTATCCATCCTTTGCAGGTGAGGGTGGTGCCGGTGGGGGTTTTATATTTTACGGGGTCGTATTTTTTGATGAGTGTGGGCATGAGGTGATTTTTTTTTTTTCAACACAGAGATACAGAGTTTAAGAGTTACACAGAGCATACACGCTGTGTAACTCTTCGTTGTTCTCTGTTTCTCTGTGTTGAAAAGCAAAAGTCGTTATTCTATCATAAAATAAATACCTTCATCGCATAAGTTTTATTTATGAGCATACATATCAGTGCCAGGCCGGGGGATATTGCCCGAACCGTATTGCTTGCCGGGGACCCGCTGCGGGCCAAATATATTGCGGAACATTACCTGGAGGAGTGCGAACTGGTGAGCAGCACCCGCAATGCTTTTTATTACACCGGGGCCTACAAAGGTAAAACGGTGACGGTGGGCGCCAGCGGCATGGGCTGCCCTTCTATCGGTATCTATTCCTACGAGTTGTTTACCGAATATGAAGTGGATTGCATCATCCGCATCGGTACCTGCGGCGCTTACACTACGGAGCTGAAGTTGTTTGACCTGATCAATACCGACAGTGCGGCGAGTGAATCCACCTTTGCTCAGTATGCCTGGGGTATTGAAGGCAGCATTATCCCGCACCAGGGAAATGCTTTTGATGTGATCAATACCACAGCGGAAACGATGAAGCTGGCGCTGAAGCAATGTACCATTCATTCCAGTGATATCTTTTACCGGAAAGACCTGAATACTCCGGCCGTGGCCGTGGCACATCACTGCCTGGCTGTGGAGATGGAAGCATTTGCTTTGTTTGCCAATGCCAAACATTTGGGTAAAACGGCGGCTACTTTGCTGACCGTTTCGGATGTGATACCGACACATGAGAAGATCTCTGCTGACGAGCGGGAAAAGGCGCTGCTGCCGATGATGGAGCTGGCGCTGGAGACGGTAGTGGATAGATGTTAGATGATAGTTGATAGATGATAGTTGTTGCTCCTGGGAGAGGTTTAGTGTTGTTGTGAGAGTCTGATCTTTTTTTTCTTTTTTCTTTTTTTTCTTTTTTTCAACACAGAGGTACAGAGTAAATGAGTTACACAGAGGGTATTCTCTGTGTAACTCTTGCTGTTCTCTGTATCTCTGTGTTGAAAAAAAATCTTGCATTAAAACCCTTCGTATCCGTCATTCAGCAATACACCCTTTTGCGCAGCAAAGGAATTTACGTTAGTTACAAAAGAAAAATCTTTGATGATGCCGGATACTTTGTTGATATCGTTGGCAAAGATGCGGTCCTCGCTGGCGAAGCTGACGAGCTTTCGTACCTCGTCATGTGCAAATTCCAGCAGTTCGCTGCTCTTTAGCGGACGGCGAAATTCAATGGCCTGGCAGGCGGAGAGTAATTCAATAGCAAGTATGAATTCTAAATTATCCAGCACCCGGTTCACTTTTCTGCCACTGATGCTGCCCATGCTTACATGATCTTCCTGTCCCAGTGAGGTGGGAATACTGTCGGCACTGGCGGGAAAACAAAGTGTTTTATTTTCGGAAACAAGGGCTGCTGTGGTGTACTGGGGTATCATAAAGCCGCTGTTCAATCCCACATCTTTCATCAGTAAGAGCGGCAGTCCCCATTTGCCTTCTAATAAGAGATAGCATCTTCTGTCGCTGATGTTTCCTAATTCTGCTGCGGCAAAGCAACAATAGTCTAATGGTAAGGCTAATGGCTGTCCGTGAAAATTGCCACCGCTGATGGTATCGGCAGCGCTTAAGATGATAGGGTTATCGGTAACGGAGTTGAGTTCTGTTTCCGTCAGTTCTTTTAAATGCAGCCAGGCATTGCGGCTGGCGCCATGCACCTGTGGCATGCAGCGGAGTGAATAAGGGTCCTGCACCCGTCCGCAATCCACATGGCTTTGCATGATGTCGGAATTATTCAGCAGCAGGCGCAGCCGTTGTGCCACGAGTTTATTACCGGTGTAAGGACGCAGCTCATGCAGGCGTTCATCAAAAGGGGCTTTGGTGCCGGTGAGTGCTTCGAGGCTCATCGCTCCGATGATGTCTGCTGCTTCCAGGCAGTTGTGCATCCGTTGCACAGCTTTTACCGCATACGATAAAATGAATTGGGTACCGTTGATGAGGGCGAGACCTTCTTTGGGTCCCAGTGTTATTGCGGTAAGGCCTGCATCCTGCAACACATATCCCGTATCTTTTCTTTCTCCTTTATAATAACATTCTCCCAACCCGATCAATGGTAAGAACAAATGGGCCAATGGCGCCAGGTCGCCGGATGCTCCCACACTACCCTTTTCGGGCACTACGGGTATCACATTGTTATCAATATGCCAGATGATGCGTTCCAGGGTGGCTAACTGCACCCCGCTGTATCCCTGTGCCAGCGCCTGTACTTTGGTGATGAGCATCAGTTTGGCCACTTCCACGGGTATGGGATCACCCACGCCTACGCTATGGCTTTGAAGGATCTTGTATTGCAGGGTGGCGGTATCTTCTTTTGAAATAGTGGTATTGGCCAGTATGCCAAAACCGGTGTTGATGCCATATACTATTTTATTCGTATCCACTATCTGCTGTACGGCCGCCTGGCTGTCGTTGATCTTTTTGATGGCAGCAGCAGGTAACAGGCCTTTTGTTTTGCCTGATGCGATGGCGATGGCTGTTGCGACGGTCAGTTGATCAATTCCATAGTGAAATGTGGCGGGCATAGCAGTCAATTGAGCCCGCAAAATAAACGAATCCGGCGATTCCTTTGTAATTATCGTGGTATGTGGTAGTGGGTCAGTTTGAAAAATGGCCGTCTTAAAATGCCTTTGAACCACATAGAAGCATAGTTACAGAGAAATACACATAGAATTCTATGTTTAAACCTATGTTTCTATGATTCTATGTGGTTCAAATTTATTTCAAACTGACCCACTACCTGGCATGCAACGAATCGGGAATCCCGTTTATCTTTACAGCGCATTCACCGTACCTTTCGAAGTGAAGCGATTAAACTGATTATTTTTTATGCGCCGATTAGTAACCCTGCCTGTCTTCTGCTTTAGCCTCAGCTTTTGTTTTGCCCAGCAATCCCCCATTACCGTTGCCATCAGCAATACCGGTTGTACGGTGGAAGTATTTTGTTCGCCGGGCCGCTTTGATGCGTATGACCTGGAGGATGGTTCCACCGTTTATGCCGATGATTGTGAAAAGGATGGTGTTACGTATGGTATCTATTGTGTGAAGCTGATAAAGGTATTGACCAACCTGGATGCGGCGGAAGACACCATTATCAGTTACCTCGATTTTTTGAAACTGGATTATGGCATTGTAAAGTCAAAGGGATATGATAAGGGGCATAAGCTGCGCAAAAATGATGCTACCCGTGGCATTCATGACACATGGGAAGACAGTGATAAAAATAAGTGGAAAATAAGGGCCTGGACGGATGGACGCTATATTTGCGTATTGTATATGTTCAGCAATAAAGAATTGCCGGATAAAAAAGCAGAGGTTTTCCTGGAAGGACTACGTTTTCCGGGAATCAAGTAAACCACCTTACACCAACCTGGTTATAAATACGATATTATGAAAAAGAACTTCTTTGTGCTGTTGTTGCTGCTGGTCTCGTTGCTGGTGCAGTCCCAAACGATCAGGAAATACCCGGTGGGTAATTCTGGTTGCTCTTCTTATATGTTTTGTGCGGCCAAATTTGATATGTCGAAAAGCCAGGATTCTTCGGTGGTTTATTCGGGAGAATGTATCAATGGCGATGTGGGCTATGGGGTGATCTGTGTAAAACTACTGAAACCACAAAATAACCTTGACATGGCGGAAGACCTGATCATTGCCTATTCAGACCATCTGAAAGAAAGTTTTGATATCGTAAAATCGGCAGGCTATGGAAGAGGGCATCACCTGAATAATAATGAGAATACCCGCGGCATCATTGATTACTGGGAAGATAAAGAGCAGAATCACTGGAAGATACAGGCGTGGACGGATGGACGATATATTGGCTTCCTGTATGCCTATAGTAAAAAGGAATTACCAGAGGCGAGGATCAATGTGTTTTTGAATGGGTTTAGGATTGCTGATAGATGATAGATGTTAGATGACAGATGTTAGATGTTAGATGATAGATGACAGATGACAGATGATAGATGATAGATGATAGATGATAGTGAAAAACGCCTTGGTTATATCAAAAGTTTGCCTGATAGCAAGATGTTGAATGCGCTGATGTCCGGACTTTTTATAGTTGCTGAATTCTTTTCCGTTTACTCTTTTATTGGTTCTTTGGGAGGTGTGGGCGGTGTGGTGGTTACGGGTTCGGGCCGGGTGTACATTCTTAATAATTCTGCTTTGTCTTCCGTGGTTAGTGGTAATGGCGGTATTCCTGCATCCCGCATTACTGAATAAGGTACAGAGATGCTGATAAGCAATACAGGACGAAGGTCTTTATCTTCATTCTTTACGGAAGCAAACCACTGGCTGTAGGGGTTCGCCGCAAGGTCTTTACTGCTGAGTAAAAAACCATTGTTACCGTATTTGAACATATCTCTTACCAGTTCTGTTACATTTATCCTTACTGCTGTTTCTTTTTTCTTGTTGGACACCAGCCTTGAACTTTCATGCCTTGTATCGGCGGGTGGTTGATTCGCCCAGTTGGTCAGTGAGTCTTCCCAGGGTTGCAGCACTCTTCTTACTACCAGTTTGGAGGTTTTGCTTTTATCATTCTCCGGTTCATTAATGGGGCGTAATGGATTTAATACCAGTTCTGCTTTTACGATATGTTCCGGGTCGATGATGGTGGTGAGCATACCATAATCAAATGCTAAGAGGGAACGGCACTGGAGGTATTTGCCGCTATCCGACCAGTTGGCGCTGCCGATTATGGGTGATTCGCTGCCATTTTTATTTTCCATTAAGTTGCTGAGTAAAACGGAACGGGCAGTGCTGTCGGACCGTACTATAAAGGAAACGTTGGAATAAGCGATGGAGGGTTGTGCGGTTGTTGTTGCGGTAATGAAACTGATGCAGGCGGTAAGGAATAATTGGGTAGAAGTCCTCATTGTATTGATTTTGGTGTGTGACCGAAATGCCGTTCCTCCACAATTTATTTTTCAACCTTTAGAAAGCTACTACTTCTTTTGGGGAACTCCGGGATACCCGGTCAAAAATTTAGTTAAAGGTCTGTTTTGGGGATCATTTGCCTGTCCGGAATGAAAAAAAGGGTATTGGATCAGTTTGAAAATCGGTCGTCTTAAAATGCCTTTGAACCACATAGGAGCATAGGTACAGAGAAATACACATAGAATTCTATGTTTAAACTATGTTTCTATGATTC
>JBEBIF010000750.1:0-1175 GCA_040080515.1 Chitinophagaceae bacterium
GATAGCGAGCCACGAGGCTTTCGGTAACGCTGGAGAACATGGCCGCATCATTTTGATTTCCAGGATATAAGTGAGATAGCAGGGGAACATGAAAATCGGTGCTTACCAAAAGCGCAAGTCCAATGATGCGCAAATCCACACGTTTACTTTTGGCATGCCCCCGCTGAGGAAGCACAGATTTGTTCTGCGTATCGATGAAGGTATCGAAATTAGTGGCATCAAAGAGGAGGGTCCTCAAATCAATCTTGAAATGTTCAACCAGCCTGCTGGTGAAGTCTTCTTCGATCTTGGAGATAGTAGCCTCATCAAGGTAACTCATGTGATCCCAGAAACGTTGGCTTGACAGGGAGGATTTTGATGCAGGGAGCAGGCGATAGAGAACGGTCTTTCGGTACCACTGATAAAAAGACGCCTTGCTGGAGGCTGCAACAGCCCGGTTCAGTGCTGCCAAAAGCATGTACTGACCGCAGGATAAGCCCTGGTCGCGTTTTCCGATCAATCGATCTATGGTCCCAACGACATTAAGTTCTTCAGCCATGTTCCACAAGGCGGCGAGGGCTCCAAAATGAAGAATTTGAGCTTTGATAGGCTTTTTGCCTCCTTCTTGGAGGCGGCGCAAGAGCCCCTCGGCGGTTCCCAGATGCATGAGCACGACGGGCCGCGGCTTCCCGCCTATGCGTCGGGACTCCACGATCTGCCAGTAGGTGTGACCGCGTGAGATTTTCTTTTGTATGGTGGCCACGGTTATCAGTGTATACATAAGGATCATTTTTGTCAAGAAAAATCTTGAATGCATAGAATGGAAAATGATCATTAGACAGCTAAATCCTTTATTGATAATGTATTTTATATGGTTGAATGGCTAAGTCTAATACCTGGGCTGCTTCCATTGAAAAAAACATATTTCAGTGTATACGATTAAAAATTGTTTTGGAAGGAAGTACTTTTTGCTTGGCATTGCCATTAACTTACTGTTATTGCTGAAAAATTCTGTTCTGATTCGAAAGGGCTGAGCCGGAAAGTGTTGACTGATATATCTATAAGTAGGAAACTCAGGTTAGGTGATAAAGGCTATGCGGAGAGGATATATACAGGACAAGAAGGGGATTGCCCCATACTTGTGGGATTGAAGGAATTACCGATATTTGTGCATCATGAGTACCGAAAAGGCAACG
>JBEBIF010000235.1:0-5743 GCA_040080515.1 Chitinophagaceae bacterium
TCGGGATGTAGCGCAGCCCGGTAGCGTACTTCGTTCGGGACGAAGGGGTCGCTGGTTCGAATCCAGTCATCCCGACTTTAAAAAGGCTTCAGCAACGCTGAAGCCTTTTTAAACTTATTGTTTTATTGAATCTTTAGCCGGTTTCTTATTCCGGTTAAAAATATCTTTTATTGTTTGCTTAATACCCGGATCTTGTTTTTTTGGAATGCTGTCCGGAGGGTTATTTTTAGGGACAGTGGTGTCCTTTCCAAAAACCTGCTCTTTCAATTTGTCTTTTAATTTATCAGTGATCTTTTCTTTTACAGCCTGCAATGAATCTTTTGCTTTTTGTTTGGCGCTGTCAATTTTTGCCTGCACAAAATCTTTTGCCTGCTCTTCGATCTGTTTGATGGCATCACCAGCCACTTCTTTCAGGTTGATACCGATTGACGGGTTATCAATACTGCCTGTCATCTTGATATTCAGGTTGATGGTCTCACTAAGTTTTAATGGAATGCCTTTGCTGGCGGCCTGGGCAACTAAGCCATTAACCAGGTCATTTCCTTTGGTTCCCATTACACTTCGTGGCAATTTCATTTGAATACCATAATCTATTGATTGGTCCAAACCATGAAATCCGCCGATCTGCATTTCAATATTGTCAATCTTTATCGTAAACGGCTTTATCAGTACCCGGCCATTGGCAAATTCAAAATAGTTTTTTATATCTTTTACGCTGATGGATTTTAACCGGTCAATTTGTAACACGGCCGCCAGTTTTTCAAGCGGGGCAAATTTCTTCAGCACCCCCTCGATCAATAACAAGTTGCCTTTACCACTCAGGCTGTTTAGTTTAGGCATCATGTTACCATACAGGTTACCCGTGAGGGAAAGCTGTGAGTTTAATTTGCCCGCCAGGAATTTTCCAATCGGCATCAGGAACCGGATCGTATTGTAAGAGAGAAATGCTTTTTGTACATCCATATCTTTAATATCATAACTCAACCCGATGTCCGGCTCTTTTTTATTGAGCCTGGTAGAGTAGGAGCCATTCAATGTCACATTCCCGTCTAATACGGCTGTCTTTACATTTTGCAGGGTCACCTTTTCATCGTTCAATAGTAAAGTGCCATTAACATTGTTATAGTCCACCTTATCATACTTTACCTGTCCGGCAGTAGCATCTATGGTAAAGTTTACATCAGGCGGTACCAGGAACGGGCTGTTGGAATTATTGCTGGCGGTAGGAGTGGAAGTGGAAGTGGAAACTGTGGCCGGAGTTCCCATCCAGTCATTCAGGTTCATCTTATCTGCAGTTACTTTCAGGTTGCCTGCCAATGGTTCGCCCTGCATAGTATAGCCAACAAGATTGTTTAATACACCGGTAGCTGTAAAGTTTGTATTCAGGTAATTACCATTCAGGTTGCTGAGTGTAACACTTTTCTGATTGAAAGCTAACTGGCTGTTGGAGATATTGATCCCGGTAGGATATGCGGCCGATTTGTACTTAAGATTGGTAAGCCCGGCGGTGCCTGTCAATAAAACTTTATCATACTGCTTCTGGTCAATAGCTGTCTTATTTCCTGTAAAACCAATGTCAGCATTCAGAAGGCCGCTGATACTGGTGCCAGGCTCTAATTTTGTGAATTGTTTTATATTATCCAGGGTGAACCTTCCTTTAGCATAGCCGGAAAAATCAGCGGTAGAAACAGGATTACGCAATTGAAGAGAGAAATCAACGGGATCATTTCCTACTTCAACATGGCCCGAAGAAACATCGATCACTGTTTTATCTGCTATGCCGCCACTGTTTTCAAGGGTGGCTTTTATATTTCCATTCTTAATGGGTTGCGGAAAGCTATTATCTGAATAGTAAAGGTTCCTGATATCAAAAAAACCACCGGCAGTAAAAGCCCCGGATTGTTGCTGCAGGGCTTTCATGGGACCTTTTACAAATGCATCCGCCCATACCAGTCCTGATAATTTTGTTCCGGCAGACAGTTTGATGAACTTGGATAACTGCGACAGATCTACCTTTCCTTTTGCGGCGGCATCAATTAATTGAGTTGTTGCCGGGTTTTTGTAAACAAAACGAAAATCAAAAGGCTCATTGTCCATTTCCAGGTGCCCTTTGGGAATATCAATGATCGCATTATCCGGTTTGCCATCTGCATTACTGGCATGTAATGATAGCTGGATGTTTTTTACCGGTTTGGGCAGATCAGGATATTGAAAAGAACCGTCTTTCACCTCCAGGTTTACATCGTAGGCCGGCATCTGTTCAGGAGTGTAGGTGCCTTTTACAAACCCGTTGAATACGGCTTTACCACTTGTCTTTATCGTAGCGAAATCATTTTTATAAACAGCCGGGATCATCGACAGGATGTCTTTGAAGTCGTTAGAAGGCGATTTGAATTTTACATCCATATTGAAGGTCGTGGCATTCACCATCTGAATAAAACCATCTGCTGACAGTTTCAGGTTGTTCAAAACAATATCATCCGTTTTGAATGTATACGTGTTGGTCTTGTTATCAATTTTTATATCTGTTTCTATATCAGTTTTTGTATTCACCAGGTAGGGGATACCGTCTTGTGTAAAACTGGCAGACTCCGCTTTGGTTTTAGTAGAAAGGGTGAAGACATCGGCTGTAAGGTCGCCGCTGCCGGTATGGTCAAGGCCTTTTATCTCAGTAAATGTATGTGCCTGCTCGTCCCGGAATAAAAGGTAGCCATTGTTGATGGAATACTTTTTCAATGTCATTTTAAAAGCAGAGGCCGATGTGTCGGTAGTAGTGCTGGTATCACTGCTTGCTTTGGCAATATCCCAGTTTAATTTTCCTTCTTTAGTAATAAGTACATGAATGCGTGGAGATTCAAGCGTAATGCCAGATACTTTAATGTCCTTTCCTTTCAGCACACTGAATAATCCTGCAGAGAAGTCCAGTTTTTCCGTGGCAATAAGTGTATCACCGGCAAATTCATTGGTTCCGATAATGGTCAGATCTTTAATGATAATTCCTACCCGGGGGAAATGACGGAACAGGGAAAGTTTGACATCGGAAAAATCAACTTTAGCATCAATACTTTTATTGATCTCTTTTTTTACCAGTGCCTGAATTTGTTTTTTGAATACAATCGGGATCGTAAAAGCCAGTGCCACCAGGACAAGTAAGCTGATACCAATGATTTTCAATACTTTTTTCATAATGTGTTGGCTTGTACTATATGAGGGCAGGAAGACAAAAATAAAGCCAAAAGCCCGGGAATGGCAGTTATCCCGTTTATTCAGGCTATCCCGGTTATATTTTTCAGAAGCAGTAGTTGTTAATGATCATTCAGTGGCAATCCTCTTTTCTGCCACTCTATCCAGTTGATGTATTCAGGTGCCACCCGGTGTTCTTCCATTGTTATGCAATCATCTACAGGGCAAACCAATTTGCATAAATTGCAGCCTACACATTCTTCATCAATAATGGAGTACTTGTTGTAGGGTTTTCCGTATTCCAGTTTGATGGATTGATGCGAGGTATCCTCACAGGCAATATAGCAAAGGCCACAATGGATACATTTATCCTGGTTGATCTTAGCAATATGATGATAATTAATGTCCAGGTCTTCCCAATGAGTGATCGTATCCACAGACTTACCGATAAAATCATCCAGTGTCTTAAATCCTTTTTCATCCATCCAGTTGTTCATGCCTTCACACATATCTTCTACAATGCGGAAGCCATGCTTCATTGCTGCCGTGCAAACCTGCACATTACTTGCGCCCAACAACATAAACTCCACTGCATCCTTCCAGGTGCTGATGCCGCCAATGCCGGAGATAGGGACTTTCTTCGTCAGTTCATCTTGCGCAATGGTCGTCAGCATTTTTAACGCAATTGGTTTTACTGCCGGACCACAATAACCGCCAAATACTGACTTGCCTGCAACATATGGGTTAGGAACCAATGTATCAAGATCAATACCGGTAACAGACTGTATCGTATTTATTAATGACAACGCATTTGTGCCTGCCTTCACTACGGAGCGGCCGGTTGGGACCACAGAATGAACGTTCGGCGTTAGTTTGGTAATTACAGGTATCGTTGCCGCTTCCATTACCCATTCCACCACCATGCAGGCGATCTCGGGGTCTTGTCCCACCGCGGCACCCATGCCTCTTTCCGTCATGCCATGCGGACAGCCAAAATTCAATTCAAAACCATGGGCACCCGTATCCTCACATTTCTTGATTAGTTCATGCCAGCTTTTTTTATCGTTATCTGCCATCAACGAAACGATCATGGCCCTGTCAGGAAACAACTTCACACATTCCGCAATTTCTTTCAGGTTTATCTCCAGCGGACGATCGCTTATCAATTCGATATTATTAAATCCCATCACCCGCTGTCCGCCAAAATCCACCGCCGAATACCTTGACGATACATTCTTCACCTGGCTACCCAGCGTTTTCCATACCACGCCACCCCAGCCGGCTTCAAAGGCCCGCAGCACATTATATTTTTTATCCGTTGGCGGGGCACTTGCAAGCCAAAACGGATTCGGCGATTTGATGCCGAGAAAATTGGATGATATGTCAGCCATAAAGAAAGTTTATCAGTTTGTTTTTATGAACCCAGCTTCAGTTCTACTATCATCGCCTGTTGCAGCCTGTCCCGGCCCTCAGGCGGGATCGCACTCTTCAGGGTTCTGTTCGCTATTCATCAATGTTGAACCCCTCCGGGGTTCTGAATACATCCGCCGTTATCATTTCCCCGGATTTCATCCGGGGCTATTCATATTTGACCCCTATCGGGGTCTTTCACTTCATAATTCCTTGCTCTTGCCTGCCCCGCCCTATGCGGGGTTCTTCTGTTCGATATTCGATCGCATTTAAACGCCTATATATTTTAATATGGCAGCCGCCCCGTCTTTTCCCGCCTGCACCGCATCCACCACCTCCTTGCCACCATTCACGGCATCGCCACCAGCAAATACTCCTTTGATGGTTGTTGCACAATTATTATCAATTACGATCTTTCCATTCTTATTAGTCAGCCCGCTGCTGCTGATCAGTTCTTCAAACGGCACTTGTCCCGCCGCTTTGATCACCATATCCACTTGCAGCGAAAATGTTTCACCTGTATCAACAGGGGAGCGGCGTCCGCTGGCATCCGGTTCGCCCAGTTTTATTTTAGTGCAAATAAGCTCGGTCACTTTTCCATCAACGCCTTTCACTTCCTTTGGCGCTGCCAGCCAGATTATTTCACAACCATCCAGTTTGGCGATATCTAATTCCACCTGGGTACATGGTTTCTCAATTTCAGTTCTTCGATACACCATTGTTACTTCTTTTGCTCCCAATCGCTTTGCTTGTGTGGCAGTATCAATTGCAGTCATCCCCATGCCGATAACCGCTACTTTATCACCTACCGCTACTTGCTCGTACTTCTTACTTCGTATTTCGTAGATGAAACTTATAGCGTCTTCCACACCTTCTAAATCTTCTCCGGGTATATCTAATTGCCTTGCAATACCTACACCTAAGCCGAGGTAAACGGCATCATAGTTTTTTTGTAATTCAGCTAATGTTATGCTCTTTCCTAATTCCTGATTGTACTTAACATCTATTCCACCTATTGATAAAATATAACTCACTTCATCTTCGCAAAATTGCGGTGTTACTTTATATGCTGCAATACCATACGTCATCAATCCGCCGCCTTTACTTTCTTTTTCATAGATGGTTATATCCACACCTTCACGACTCAATA
>JBEBIF010000751.1:0-1173 GCA_040080515.1 Chitinophagaceae bacterium
GTTAGTGTTCCTGTCGGGTCTTTCGGATGGACTGATGACTCTATTATTTCCATTTCGGTTTGGCTGATCATTCCTGTTGTCACTCCTATCCAAACGCCGTGGAGCAGGAAAATTATCATTATTCTGTGGCAGCCTCACATTATCATCTCTCCTTTCAAATCCTGCGTTATCGTTTCTTTCACGGCGTACAGGCAAATTGTTATTCCGGGTATTACCAGCGATACGACTATCATTATTATCATTTCTCCTGAAACCGCTATTGCTGTTCCTGTCATAACGTTCAAAACGCTGTGGAGAAAAATTCCTGTTGTCGTCACGGCGAACATTGGGGCGATAAAGACTTACTTCATTATTCCTGAATTCTGAACGACCGGGCTGGTAAGACTGGCGGAATCGTATAGGATTAATTCTACCACAATATCTCTCTGCATCATACCTTCTCGGTCCTGATTGGAAGCCATAATTATTGCCGTAGCGGTAATTATTAACGATAATAGTTGTGTAGTTAATGATCGTCAGGTTCTGCCTGCGATCCACATAGTAGTCATAAATACGTGGCGATGTGATGTATCGTCTGGGTGCAAAACACCAGAAGTCCATAGGAGGCGAATAACCGCCGATATTGAAATTAATACTGATGTTGATACCGGGTCTTATTGGGGCCCAGCCATAATAATCACCACCATCTCTCCAGGCTACCCAGGCAGGCGACCATTCATAACCAGGCACCCAATACCAGCCATAGTAGGGATCATTATCCCAGCGACCGTAGTGGAATGGTGCCCAGCCCCATTCGTAATCGGACACCCACATCCACTCATAATTGTCACTCCACACCCAATGACCACTGGTGCTGTAAGGACGAAAATCAGGGCCGGCATCCGGTACCCACACATAGCCTTGTCCCGGATAATCTATCCAGCGGCCATAGGGGCTGAGTTCATCATAAAAAGTCTGGTAAGAAACATCCCGGTCTTCATCATAATAATTCTGTGCAGAGACCGTGTTGCGAAGTGAACTGCCAAGCACCATTACCAATGCAAGTGCAGCAATTTTCAAAATACGTTTCATGGACTAAGAATTTTTGTAATAAATAAATGCATACGAAAAATTGTTACATGGTTTTCTTCATTCTTTACGCTTCAATAGGAGCTATAAGTATGCCATTATGGT
>JBEBIF010000752.1:0-1171 GCA_040080515.1 Chitinophagaceae bacterium
TTTCCAGCCCTTCTGGTTCATGTTCTGGATATTTCCGTTGGCATCATAGCTCATGCCACTCACACTAAAGTTTATTCCCGCTGCTTTGCTAAAACTATTACTGTTCAGCTGGTTAAAGTCGGCAGTTAAAAACCTATTGGCTGCATCATAAGTAAAATCATATTTGCGTAGCATATCATCACCCGTACTCCGCCACAGCATACCGTTTATATTTCCGTTATACTGTGCGGCTGCATAGTTATGGCTGGTGCCATTCACCGTCATACTAGTTTTGTCATAGCCCAGGTCAAATCCAAACCAGTTCGCCGTACTGGTGGTATCTTTTACATAGCTGCGGTTCATCCCGAGTGTCCAGCCTCTTATATTATATTCATAGTTCAGCGTTTCTAATGGGGCTGCTCCCAGTTTTTTCTTTTTCAATTGCCCCAGCGCATCATATTCATGCTGGCTGTTAGTCGTCCAGCTTCCGGGCATGGCCCCACTGCTCACTTTCGTAGTGCTTATTTTCTTTTCTGTTTTTATCACTCTCCACAAGTCATCATAAGTTGGCTTGGTCAGCACAATTGTTGTCTGTGCATTTGTTCCGGCCTTCTCATGTTTGGCTATTGTGAGCAAGGGTTGCCCCGCCCAGCTATATTGCATCGTATTAATATCCGTACCGCCGGTATGGTTAGTGCTTTGCGTTTGTATAGTCCTTCCTTTATCATCATAAAAAATAACAGAGTATAAATAAGTGCTGGTTCCCAGCACTTTTGTTTTGGTTCCAGTCAGCATTCCCCTTAGTTGGTTGCTCTGCACCGTAGCATCCTGCGGGTATGGATAAGCCGTACTGCTTTCTGCTTGTCCCCTATGGTAAGCGGCATTATTATAATAGGTATTGTCCGTTATCAGCCCGGTAGTAGTATCCCGGTTTAGTGCATCATATAAAATGTACTGCCACTTATGAGCAGCTCTTAATACACTGTCCTGGCTCATTACCATTCTGTCCCTTGCATCATAGATCATATATACAATGCCCGCCCCCGGCACTTTCGTCATTATCTTCCTGCCCTTGCTGTCATATTCATACCTAAAACATTGCTCATTCAGTATTACATTGCTTGAATAGCTCATGCTCCAGCTATTGGCCGCTAACAACTCTACACCTTTCGGTTGCACCACCGCCCTTAGT
>JBEBIF010000236.1:0-5735 GCA_040080515.1 Chitinophagaceae bacterium
ATTACTTTCAAAGTAATTTTTCTTTTTCCCGCTGTTCGAAACTTCCAGTTTCGCAACCCTATTCTATGGCCTCCGCCATTCTTTCCCTGACGAGTCCCGTCCGACTACTCTGCCTGTTCATAGAGGTTGCCGAAGAGACTGATCGGGGAAGAAAGTGAAATAAATGACATCCCAGAATTAAAGTTTATGACTTTTTGTACAAGCCCCAGTATACAACATATCATTACGCATATATGAATATATAACATAGGTGTCTCTTTCTTTAAATGGGATACCACAACACATTTCAAGTAAACAGGGGACATTAACAATAATTCGCTTAGTTCTAATGCGCCCGATAATTTTTTTTCTAATTTTAAAAACAATTTCGTACCTAATAAATGGCGAATCAACTCTTCTTACTGAAATAACAGTTCCCTTAAAACCAATACTTGCATTTTTTACCCCAATAATACTATCGCAGTCACAAGCATTGCTATTATTGAACATGAAGATCAGAAATATTAAAACAATTATTCTTTTCATTATACTTTTATATTCCACTGTCCGGCGTCTCACAGCCTAGCCTTGCAGGTGGCGGTTTCAGGACTCGACTAAATTAGAATTTTTTCTACCGCAAAGATTCATTTCACTTTTTGAAAAAATCAAAAAAAGACTGCTTCTCAGGATATTTCATTTTTAATGCTTTTACTTCCTCATTAATCTGATCGCCATCCAAATAATTTTCCATAACTGAAAATAGGTCAGTATATATTTCTTTAAATTCCTTGTCCCCAATGGTTCGGCTTTTTACATATTGCCCGATATCGTCCTTTATTTCTTTATACATTAAGTCTCGCTTTGCTGTATCATCTATTGAATTATATTCCAAAGCCCGTAATCCCTTAGATAAAAATCTTTGCTTGTATCCAAAAGTAAAGTCACTTTCTTTTAGCGAGTCAATAAAAGCAATGCCCGGGATATACCTTTTCATAGTAATAAGCAGTGTGATCTTAAAATCAACAACTTCTTTTTTTAAACTATCACATTGCATACATTCATTGGTTATATGCAATGCCGAATCTAATGCAGATTGGCGATTATAGTTTGCATATACTAAGTCTCTCGCCGTTTTTAACTTATCCCGGCAAGCTTCATTTCTTTTTACCTGTCTGTTACAAGAGCAGAAAACCAGGGTGAAACAAATAAAAGCTGCTATTAGATTAATTTTATACATAGGCTTACTCATGAAATTTCTGTTCGGTGCTCTTAATTAAATTTCGTTTCATTTCATTTCCAGATGTATCATACAATATTTGCAAGCTATCTAATTTATTGTCTTTCCAATATGACCTCTCCTTAATGTTTCCATTCTCATAAAATAATTCCGTCTGGCCATTAGCCTTTCCAAATTCAAAAGATGATATTGACATCTTTTTGTAATTAGGATAAAAGAAAGCACTCTCGCCATGCTGCACTCCATTTTTAAACCCTACTTCAGCATAGAGTGCTCCGGTTTCGTAATAAAATTTCCATAGTCCCTCTTGTTTATCTTTGACCCAAATACCACTCTCCTTAATATTTCCATTTCTGTAATAAACAAAAGCTCTGCCATCCTTTATATTGTTTCGCATCTCAACTTTACTTAATAAAGAACCATCCTCATAATAGGTTTTAACTTCTACTTTTTGATTGCACCCGATCAAAGTAGTTATTACGCAAAAGAAAATCCAAAAATTTAGGCGTAAGATGTTCATACTAATTTATTATTTCTTTACCTGGCCTCCGGCCATTCCTTCCCCTACGAGTCTCCTCCCCGTTCTTTGTAAAACTACAAATTAACAGATCTTGTGGTTATTATGGTACCCGTTTCTTTGTATGCGCCAGTGGAGGTGAGACCCGGCAGGAAAAAATACCCTGTTTTTGGTATAACCCGCCTATCCGCCGAAACGGTAATTATTCGAACTTTATACAGCACCAGGCGGGTACATAGTTTCTAAACATTACTATAACACCCAACATAACTTTAAACCTTACAACATGAGAAAATCCACCAGTACAAGCGGTATCACTATCAAAGCATTTGCCGGAACCACCGGTATCTTATTGGCCTTTAATGTTACCGATGCAAAACGGAAAGGGTTGCTGGGATTCTCCATTGAGCGTCGCAACCCCAAAACAAAAAAATGGGAATGGATGAGCGGCATGATGCCCTTTCCCGGCCAGGCACATGATGCCGGCGCACTCATCGCTTCCGATGTGGCGCCCATTCAAAAATTCAGGTGGAGTGATTACCGGGTGCATCATGAAACGGAATACAGCTACCGGTTACATGCTATGTATGGCACACCGGATAAACCAACATTGGTGAAGGGACCTTCTATAACGGTCACCACCTCCAGCGCCGATGAGGATGGTGTGCATAATGTGCTCTTCAACCGGGCAGCAGGTGCCAGCCAGGCATTCCTGCGAAACTTTCCGGAAGCAGTAGCACTGATGGAAGACAAAAGAAAACATGGAGGGTTTTCCAAATTGACCGTGGACGACCTGGAGAAAGTATCCCCCGGTTGTAAAGGCTGGTTGTCCCGTGGCGCTCTTGAGGAGATACTGAATGTGATCGCTGCTGCAAAGGATAAGAACTGGGCGCTGGATATTGCCATCTACGAATACGAATGGTATGAAATTGTAGAAGCCGTAAATGCTGCTTCCAAACGTGGCGTGAATATCCGCCTGATCTTTCATGCTAAGAAAAACGACAAGCAAACTGCGGAAAATAAACACAATGCCAAACCACTCCTGGCAAAAGGACAGGCAAAAGAACGGCCTACCTCTGCTATATTCCACGACAAATTCATTGTGCTGAGCAAAGCAAAGAAAAAAGCCACAGGCATAGAGCGAAAACCCGTCACTGTATTATGTGGTTCCACCAACTTCACCCACAATGGACTTTTTCGCCAGGCAAATGTGGTGCACATTATAAGAACAGAAAAAGGAAAAACAACAAATCCGCTTGCCGATAAGTATGAGCAGCTCTTCAGCACGATCTGGAATGGAGATGAAAAGAAAGTAATAACACCGGGTGAGACCAGCAAATGGATCACTGCCAACAATCCGATGGAACCCAAGACAAAGGTCTTTGCCGGGTTCTCTCCCCGGAAAGGCAAAGGCGATTTGGCGCATTTTATCAAATTAATAAATGCCGCAAAAGCAGATGTGCTTTTCTCTACAGCATTTGTATTGCCGCAGGAGATCATTGATGCACTGGTCGGCACAGCCGGTGATCCCATCCTTCGTCTCGGCATCCAAAATACCAATGCGAATAAGATCGCCGGTTTTCACCGCGACAAGAGTGCCCAGTTCGCTGCCACTGCATTGGCTACCGATGGTTTTGAGGCCTGGCTGAAGGAAGCAGCGATTGCCGGTGCCGGTAATATTCTTATTCATACCAAAGTGGTGGTGGTGGATTTTACCACCGATGCACCAGTCATCATCAGTGGCTCGCATAATCTGTCAAACCCTGCCTCAGAGAAGAATGATGAGAACTACCTGGTGATACAGGGCAACACCGACCTGGCAGATAGTTATGGAGTGGAAGTGATGCGCATCTATGATCATTACCGTGCCCGTTGGGTGGCACAGGAAATGGCCAAAAAGAAATCGCCAATGTCCGGCACCCTGCAACCCAGTGATTCCTGGACAGACCGCTATTTCAGAAAAGATTCACTGCACTACAGGGACCGGTTGAGGTTTGTAGGGAAGTAATGTTCAGGAGTTGAATAAGATTTTTGGGGATTTCCCCGCCGCCGAGTCTACTCCCGTTCATTATAAAGCTACAAATTATCAGTCCCCGGGGAGGGACTCCTATTTTTAAAAATCTCGCTACGGCGCTATGATGCAACGTATGAACTATAGGAATGTATTCTTTGCGCCTTTGCGACGTTGCGAGAAAAACTTTCTGCCTTTCAGTCTTACCGGCTATTCTTTTGTCCAAAGGACAGTTGGGCCGGGAAGAAAAGAAGACGGAAAGAAAAATCTCGCTACGGCGCTAAGACGCAACGGATGAACTATACTTATGTATTCCTTTGCGCCTTTGCGCCTTTGCGAGACATAAAAACTGTCAAAATGACAAAAAAACAGCCAAAAACCCACAACTACTTCATAATCACCCCAAACAAAAGACCGGGAACCCGTAGCAATGGACCGGGAACCCTTAGCAAGTGACCGGAATCCCTTAGCAATGGACTGAGAACCCTTAGCAATGGACCGGAAACCCTTAGCAATAGACCGGGATCCCTTAGCAACGGACCGGGAACCCTTAGCAATAGACCGGGATCGGGCAGCAATGGACGAAAATCCTGCCACAATGTCATGCGATACCCCTAGCAAACGACCTGGAACCTTTAGCAATTGACCGGGAACCGGTAGCAATCGACAGGGAATCTCTAACAAACGATCCGGAACCTCTGGCAATGGACCGGGATCCAGTACCATCAAACCGCAAACCTGCAGCATGAAACTGCGAAACTGTATCATGGAACTGCAAACCCGTAGCATCGAACTGCGAACCCGTATCATCAAACATCAACCAACGGATAATACTTCTCTTCCAGCACTTTTAAATGCCAGCGCTGATGACCTGCCATACAAAATCCTATTGATGCAACCGAATAAGGGCCTTTAAAACCAATACCGGTCTTAGCAAGTACTTCCGGGCTAAAGGATGCATACAATGCTTTGAATGATACATGCACACTCCGCAACTCTTCCACCAGGCTTTCCATACTACGTTTTGTGGCCGCAGCTGAAATAGCATACCCATCTTCATCAAACATCGGCATGGCCTGCGTTTCTCCTCTTGCAAATGCCAATGCCCGGTAGGTGAATATCCGTTCCGTATCGGTTAAATGTTGCAGTATGTCCTTCACCGTCCATTTGCCCGGTGCATACACCCGGTCGCCCAGCGCCTTCCAGGTATCCAATGGAAATTGGTCCAGTTCATTGATGCTTGTTTGCAGGGCTTCAGTTAATTCCACATCATCACACAGGTTGATGTACCGGTCAAAATATTCAGGCATCGGGTTCAATTCAGATCGTTTCATATTAGTTGGTTTAGTTTTTTCAAAAATAAGTTCCTGTTGCAGGTAGTTCATACCGGTACATTCTTCATCAGCCGGATCACCTGCCGCTCACTTTTCAATCCGCATTGCTTCGCCATCTGTTTCCGTGTGATATCAGGGTTTTTTAGCAGCTCCCGGATACGTTCTTTGCGAAGAAGTGTCGTGTATTCATTTACAGAAACTCCTGTTTCTTTTTTAAAGATCCGTGTCAGGTTGCGGGAACTCATGCAGGCTATATCAGACAGTTGGGAAAGAGATAGTTTTTGATGAATGTGTTCCTGTATATGATCCTGTACTTTATGAATACCCGAATGGATATGATTGCGGTAGCCCATAAATACACTTTGCTGTGCTTCATTTCCCTGCCTTCTTACATACACCACCAGTTCTCTCGCCACTTTATAAGAAAAATTATCTCCCTTTAGTTTCGCTACAATATAAAGTGCCATATCAATACCCGCTGTTACACCGGCACTGGTATAGATTCGTTCATCTTCGGTAAACAGGATATTCTCCATCAGCCGGATCTGCGGGTACTTCGCCTGCAACTGGCCCGTTCTTTTCCAGTGAGTGGTGCATTTCCGGTCATCAAGCAGCCCTGTCATGGCTAAAAAGAAGGCGCCGGTGCAGATCGAACAG
>JBEBIF010000753.1:0-1162 GCA_040080515.1 Chitinophagaceae bacterium
TCAAAGATCACAATTGGTCTTGCTTCGCCTGATACTATCCTTGAGAGAAGTTATGGCGAAATATTAAAGCCCGAAACGATCAACTATCGTACGTACAAACCTGAAAGAGATGGCTTGTTCTGCGAAAGAATTTTTGGCCCGGTAAAAGATTACGAATGTGCCTGCGGTAAATACAAACGTATCCGCTATAAAGGAATCGTTTGCGACCGCTGTGGTGTGGAAGTAACAGAGAAAAAAGTTCGCCGTGAGAGAATGGGTCATATCAAACTGGTGGTGCCTGTTGTTCATATATGGTATTTCAAATCTTTGCCAAATAAAATCGGTTACCTGTTGGGTGTTAGCTCTAAAAAGTTAGAGACTATCGTTTACTACGAACGTTTTGTGGTAATACAATCCGGGATCCGTGCAGACAAAGGACAAAACCCCGGAGACCTGCTGACAGAAGAAGAATATTTAGATATTCTGGATACCTTACCAAAAGATAACCAGTATTTGCCTGATGATGATCCCAATAAGTTCATTGCTAAGATGGGTGCAGAAGCTGTGAACGATATGCTGGCAAGAATTGATCTTGACCAGTTATCATTTGATCTGAGAAATGCTGCTGCAACAGAAACTTCCCAGCAACGGAAAGCAGATGCTTTAAAACGCTTGAGCGTAGTAGAAGCATTCCGTGATGCGAATACGAGAATAAATAACCGTCCGGAATGGATGGTGATGCAATACATACCTGTGATTCCACCCGAACTGCGTCCGTTAGTGCCGCTGGATGGTGGTCGTTTTGCATCCTCTGACCTGAATGATCTTTATCGTCGTGTTATTATCCGTAATAACCGTTTGAAAAGATTGTTGGAAATCAAAGCACCTGAAGTAATCCTTCGTAATGAGAAAAGGATGTTGCAGGAAGCGGTTGACTCATTGTTTGATAACAGCCGTAAATCAAATGCGGTGAAAGCAGAAGGTGGACGGGCATTGAAATCGTTGAGTGATGTACTGAAAGGTAAGCAAGGTCGTTTCCGTCAGAATCTGTTGGGTAAAAGGGTTGACTATTCTGGTCGTTCCGTTATTGTGGTAGGTCCTGAATTGAAACTGCATGAGTGCGGGTTACCAAAAGATATGGCTGCTGAATTGTTCTAGCCATTTATCATCAGAAAATTAATTG
>JBEBIF010000237.1:0-5710 GCA_040080515.1 Chitinophagaceae bacterium
TCCGGGGACAGTATGAGCAACAATGTAATGCTGCCGCTCTTATGCAACTGGGGGTAACCTGTCTTTCAAGGATCGACGAACATTTTCCCGATCATTTCTATAAATGGATACAATCGGCGCCAATCATACAAGTTGACTATTCCGACGTTATTCCTTCCTGCCTGGAACACCTGTTTTCTCTTGCAGAAAGGAAATTTGGAGTATTGGCTGCCTGATATTATTTCAATACTATTTCATAAAATCTAGGGAAAGGGGCCTAAAATAAAAAACCACCCCGGAGCCTGTCCTGCCGCGGGATGGTAACTGCATGAGAAAAATAACTGCACCAGAGAAGGGAGGTGTTATTAACACTTAACTTGATGCGGTCTGCAACCTGGGTAAGAACTGGTGTAAAGATGCTTGCAGTTTGTTATGCTGTTATTACAACAAGGTTATTTCAGGGTTAAGAATTTTTTGCCCGGAATTGGGAAATAGAGGAACCAGGGCAATCTTCAAAAATTTAATATTACCTTATTGTTAAGTTTTTGTATCTTCAGTATTGCTTTTTTACCTGTGAAAAAGAAAATCCTCATATTAACCCTTTCAATGGCCATAGTTTTATCGCCATTTTACTCCTCAGCACAGCCAGAAAAGAGAGATATCAGCTTTGATTTCTATGGTGAACAGGTGGAATTGCCATTTTCGGGCATTACGTTTACCGATTTTGCAGGTCCGCTTTCTGAACAAGGTATCCGGAATTTTTATATTGCAGCAGTTGCCTCTGATTATCAGCCTGTTATTGAAAAACTCCTGGAATACAAAACCCGGTTTAAACTGGACGACTGGTTGTATTACCAGTTAATTCGTAAAACAGCCCAACAGGTAAGCCCCAAGGCTGCCAATTATTACCGCTATACTTTATATAAATGGTTGCTGCTGGCCAGGTCTGGTTATGATGCCACCCTCACAATTGCCGGAGACAAAGTCCTCTTCTTTGTACAGAGCGATGAGAATATCTATAATATTCCCAACCATATCAAAAACGGGAAACAATACGTTTGCCTTAATTATCATGATTATGGGGGTAATATCGACTTTGAGAAGAGCAGGTTTACTGAAATCAATATTCCAGTAGCTGGTGCCAGTAAGGCTTTTTCCTATAAAGTGACACATTTACCTGATTTTAGCCCCGGAGATTATGCAGAAAAAGAGATCGGGTTCTCCTACAATGAGAATGAGTACCAGTTTAAAGTAAAACTAAACTCACAGATAAAGACCATTTTTGCCAATTACCCGGTAGTGGATTATGAATCATATTTCAATATTCCGATGAGCAATGAAACCTATAGCTCACTTATTCCACTATTGAGAAAACAGGTAAAGGGAATGAATGAAAAGAACGGTATTGATTTCCTGATGCGTTTTACCCGTTATGCATTCCTGTTTCAGCCCGATAGCCTTCAGTTTGGAAATGAAAAAAGGTTAAGCCCTGAGCAAACTTTATTATACGAGCAAAGTGATTGTGAGGACAGAGCAGCGTTGTTCTTTTACCTGGTAAAGGAAATTTACAACCTCCCAATGATTGTGCTGGCCTTTCCCCAGCATGTTACCATTGCCGTAAAATTTGATAAACCTGTTGGCACATCCATTCTTTACAATGGGAAGAGATATTCTGTTTGTGAGCCAACTCCCCAGCAAAAGGATCTTGCCTTAGGTCAGCTTATGCCGGCGCTTAGTAAAGCGCCATACGAAGTGGCTTATTCATATATGCCTTCAAATAAGTGATCTATTCTCTCCGGCTATTCAGCAGGATCACCCTTTTCTCCATTTCATCAAGTGCCTCTTTTGCCGCAGTGCTCATTTTGGTGAAATACTTTTCGCCGGTTTTCATAAATGACAGTGTCATGCATTCCTCTTTCCGGGAAAAATAGACCGGGTACACAGCGCCGCCTTTTCCATAGAAATAGATCTTACCCTGTGTAACACAACTGTCTTTTGCCGGTACCAGTTTTTTATTGACATCTCTTACAATGGCTGATAAAGAATCCATATTCTTTACCCTGGTCATATTAAAAAAACGGGGATCACCGAGTGTATGATAATACATTACTGTAGCGCTGTCACAGTCATTTACCTCAGGCATCAACCCTTTTTTGGTAGTATTACGGCAAGAGGCAAGGGTGAAAAGAAGCAAGACGAATAGAACAAAACGGGGCATATAAAACTGTTTCAGTGTTCAAAAATAAAACGTCCCGGAGTATTTATCCGGGACGTTGAAAAAAATTATTCACTGATCAATACGCTGCATTCTGAGGATCCCAATTGGTCCAGGTGGCGGTCCAGTTGGTTGTTCCGAAAGCACCTCTGTAAGTGGTAGCTGTAAAGAAAGCATTCATACCCGTGAAACTTGTACCTGATAAAGCAGGTGAACCTACTGCAGGCAGGAAGTTCGGTGTAGTAGAATAGAACGGGTTGGTGAGCTGTATAGCTGCTGAAGTAGCATAGGTAATACATCCTTCTGCTTCTGCTTTAGTTTGTATTTGTGCATTTGTGGCTATGGCCGCATTAGCTGTTTTATAAGGCAGCGCAGTGGCATGTACCAGGTTATTCTTAAATTCTGAAACATTGTTTACGTAGTAGTCATTAAGTGTAGCGTCAGATTCTGTAGAAAACCCAGCATCAGGATGTCCCATAAGGATAGAGTTGCGCAGAATGAACTGAGTAGCTCTTCTCCAGCGGTTAGAGAAATTATGATTGGCGGCAGTACCGGCAGCATCATTTGGGCCGATAATAGTGAAATTACTTAACTGAGGTTTTGTTTTAGGCAAAGCTGCGGTACCAGAACCATCATTATCACACTCAATACCATTTCCGGCATCACCAGCATCTACGAAATCAGGCTTACGGCAGGAAACCGCAAATTGAATTTTTCCGGAATAGCCAAAGTCAAAGTCAAAGTCATCATCAGCAGTTGCAAATGCGATCAGGTTCTTTGCATTTACAGTACCACCGAAAAATTCATACGCATCATCATTACCAAAAGAAACCTGAACATTTTCAATGATAGTACCGGAACCAACACCACCACAGGTAAGTCCATTGATCTCAGAACCTGGTTCTGCTGCAATACCGGCATATTCTATACGAACATAACGAAGGATACCGCTCTCATCTAATGGATCAGTACCACCATATTGACGGCCCACACCACCTTCAATAGTGGGAGCGGGGTCCAGCGGACGGTTTGTCGGCGCTTTGCCTAATAAGATGATACCACCCCAGTCACCTGGAGCCCTGGAGCCGATGGCTTTACCACTGGTGAACACAATTGGATTAGCAGCAGAGCCCTGGGCTATCAGTTTGGCACCTCTTTCAATGATCAACGCACCTTTTTCAGTTACATCACTTTTTACAATACATCCGGCTTCGAATGTAATGGTAGCACCATCCGTTACATACACATATCCTTTTAAGATCCAGGTGCCTTTAGCATAAAACTTACTGGAGGATATAACGCCAGTAATGATATTGCTGGTAGGGTCCGGGGGAGTTGTTATTGTTTCGCCTTCTTCAAAATTCACTTTCACACATGAGGTAGCTCCTAAAAGTGTTACCAGTGTAAGTGTGCCGAAAAGAATCTTCTTCATATAGATTTTTTTTGAGTTGTTTGTTTTTTTATTGTTGTTTATGCTGAGTTATTTTTTTCCGATATTAAAATCATAGGTAAAGCCAAGAGTGATCGTAGAACCGGGTGTGTACGAATTGAACACCCTGTCGGTTCCGCTATTGAATGCCTTTTTAGTATCCACGTTTTCATAGAAATAATACGCCGGATTGAGTATGTCAGCCCAGGTTAACTTTACTTCACCTTTGCTTTTAAATACTTTTTTTGCTAATTGAAAATCAACCTGGTCACGGGGTCTTTCATAGATGTCGGGGAAATCATTGTTACCTACCAGGGAAAGACGCTGACCGATCCTGTTGTATAATAATGAGCCGCTCCATCCACCCAGTTTGCTGTTGTATTGCATGCCCACGTTAGCCAGGTAAGGCGATTGTCCCTGCAATGGCCGGGTAGTGGGTGTGGAACCTTGCAATGCCACTTTTGAATAGATATAAGTAAGATTGGCAAACACACTAAAGTTTTCCAGGCTCTTGCTTACAAAATCCAGGTTCTTCCTTACTTCAAACTCTGCACCCAAAGTGTAGGCATTGTCGGCATTGCTGTAACCATAGTTCCTTCTGTCCAGTACGCTGGAAGGATCAAGACGCAGCTCGATGGGATCATTAAAGTATTTGTAGAAAGCGCCAATGGTGATCGCTTCACCTCCTTTAGGATAAAATTCATAGCGAACATCGCCGTTCAGGATATCACTGCGTTTCAGGTTCACATTACCATTCACCCCATAGTTTGCTTCATAATCATAAAAGGAAAACGGAGCGATCTCCCTGAATTCAGGCCTTGCCACAGTACGGCTGCCCGCTGCACGGATACTGTTTTTTGTATTAGGCGAAAAAGTAAGATTGAAAGAAGGCAATACATCCCATTTTTCCGTTTCCACCACTATTCTTTTTGCTGTTACATCTTTAGTAGTAAGGAACTGCTGAAAATTTTCTACCCGTACGCCCCACACTAATCTTATTCTCTCGCCAAACTTATTATCAAACATCCCATACATCCCATTCAAAACAGAAACACCGAAATATTTGTCCTGGTTATTGGTAGTCTCATTTATAACAAAGCCATTGGTCCCGATATTTCCGCTGGCAAAAATCTGGTCGAAAGGCAATTCTTCTTTTGCCGGATCGAATGAGGATGGCGAAGCCGCTTCATATTGAAATAGCCGGCTGCGAAAATCCCGGATACGGATTAAAGTGGATCCGCCTGCTTTGAAAGTTTGTTTGTCTTTGTTGAAAGTAAACGGAATAGTGATTGCTCCGTTGGCACCATAACTATAATCTTTCAGATCGCTGAAAAACCGGCGGGTATCATCATCATTATTGGTAAAAGGTTGTGCAGAGCCGATAGACCTGTTATATGCAGAGGTACGGAGGTCGGGCTGAGATTTCCAGTTGTAGGCAAAGTTGCCATTCCAGCGAAGTTTGATCCCACTTTTGGTTAGCTGATGATCGCCTTCTAACTGTGTACTATAAAGCGACCGTTGATTTAACACAGAAGAGCGGAAATTGATTTCCTGTATCCTGTCTTCATTAGTGCCGGTACGGGTATAATAATTGTCTTCAAATAACTGGTTGAACAAATTCTTGAAAGATATCTTATGCTTTCCTTTTACATAGCTGATATTAGCTATAGCGCCGGTATTTACGCTATACTTGTTCTGCTGATCTTCCAGGTTTACAATGGCCTTACCATCCTGCTGATGCAGTTTCCTTTCCACATCAAATGTCAGCATGCTGGTCCTGTATTGTACAGAGAAAATAGTTCCCAATACGCCACCGTTCTTAAAACGGTTGCTCTTACCCCAGGTAATATTATACGTTTGAGTGGGTAATGCGGTAGCTGTTTTTTCTTTGTACACATCATTATTAAATAAACGGCTCCATTCAATCCGCTGCTGTGTGTTTCCGGCACGGTATATCTGTGCTTTAGTGGGAAATCCTTTTGGAAGGCCTCTTGTTCTGTCATCAAAGCCCTCTATATGCCTTCGCCATAACGAATCTTTGTCGAAGGACGTAACAGATGAGCAGGGTTTTGGTAATCGGCGCTGGC
>JBEBIF010000238.1:0-5707 GCA_040080515.1 Chitinophagaceae bacterium
GTATATAACTGGCTTACAAACAACAATGAAAACGGCGTGATGGGCGATTCAGTACTGAATAATTTCCAAAAATTTTTAATAAATAAAGAAGGAATGCTGATTGGTGTCTTTGGTCCTTCGGTTGAGCCGATGAGTCCTGGAATAATTAATGCGATCACAAATTAACAGAGCCTTATTCAGAATTAATGTATATGAAGAAAAATACTCTCCTGTTATTGCTGGTACACACCCTTGTATCTGCTGTTGGCCAGGCACAGCAATTGCCCATACAGTCGTACAATCCCACGCCATCCAGAATGTACCAGCGAGAGATGGTGCCCCTGAAGCCTATACAGGATTCAGCACAGGTAACAATGGCAGCATTGGTAGAAGACGTGGCTATTACTACCTCTTATTTTGATTCCGTAGGAAGACCCATACAAAAAGTGATACGGCAGGCCTCCCCCCTAAAAAAAGATATGATAACAGCAGTTTCCTATGATACTTTCGGAAGAGTAACCACCCAATATTTGCCCTATGTGCAATCTGCTGCAAACAATAATGACGGTAAGTATAAAAATTATGCATTGGTGCAGGATTCTGCATTTTATAAATCATTATTTCCTAACGAAAACACCTTCTGGAGTAAAGTGAAATACGACGCATCTCCCTTACAACGGGCATTGAAGTTAATGGCAGAAGGAAACAGCTGGGCCGGTGCCGGGGTAGGAAAACTATTGAATCAAAGAGCCAATGCTACCAATGACAGTGTGCGCCTGTGGACAATAGACATTACGAGTGAAGATGATGTACCGGCAACAACAGCCATGTACCAGGCGGGCAGCTTGATGGTGGAAGAGTTAACAGATGAAAGCGGTGTAAAGAAGGTGATATACAAAGATGAACTGGGCAGGGTGGTACTATCCAAAGTACAATTGAATACCACTCCGGCCACCGGGCATTTTGGCTGGCTATGTACCTACTATATCTATGATGAAATGAATAACCTACGCATGGTGCTGCCTCCCAAAGCCGTGGAAGCCCTGATAGCAGTTAGCTGGAACCTGGCTGGTAATGCCAGCATACGGACCGGCTTATGCTATGCCTATTATTATGATATTAAAGGAAGGATGGTAATGAAATTTATCCCCGGTAAGGATAAAAGTTATATTGCTTATGATCTTTTAGGCAGAGTGGTGATGACACAAGATGCTAATCTCCGCACCACCAACCAATGGACTTTTGTAAAATATGACGGGCAGGACAGGCCCATTAAATGGGGGCTGATAACATCAACACTTAGCAAGGATACCATCTTAACCAATTCCGCTGCCAGCTCCGATTATCCCGCACTCAGCGGAACCTATACAATAACCGGTGAAACCTATTATGATGATTACAGCTGGGCCGGCAGCACACCGCTCAGCAGTAGTCTTGTTACCACTGATATCAACAGCACTAATTTCTTTACAACTTACAACACCTCGCCAGAGTATGCACAAACCATAGCCATAAGCAGCCGGATAAGAGGCGCTATAACGGGGAGCAAAAGGATTATTGTCGGGACCACCACCTATTTATATAATCTCTCTTTATATGATGACAGGGGCAGGGTGGTACAGGTAAAAGAAACCAATATTACGGGGGGCACGGATGTGGTGACGCAGCAGTACAGTTATACAGGGCTTACTCTTCGCACCCACCTGGCCCACCAGAAATCAGGTACCAATGTACAGAACTATACCATTCTTACGAAGTACAGCTATGACCATATTGGAAGGGTAAAGAACGTGGTGAAGAATATGAATGGTACAGGCGACAAAACCATAATACAGAATAGCTTTAATGAGCTGGGCCAGATGACTTCTAAAAAATTGGCTCCTGCCTTTAATAGCAATGCCGGATTGGAAACCCTGGTCTTTGATTACAATATACGGGGCTGGCTGCTGGGGATGAACCGGGACTATATCAAAGATGTGAACACAACGGCCTGGTTTGGTTTTGAGCTAGGGTATGAGAACAGCGCCAACATTATTTCCGGTCAAAGCTATGCCAACCCGCAACTGAACGGGAATATAGCCGGTACCACATGGAAGAGCAGGGGAGACTCCGCCAAAAGAAAATTTGATTACTACTATGATAAGGCCAACCGCCTGGTAAGCGCTGATTTTAACCAGTATACAAGTGCCAGTTTTAATAAGACCGCCGGATTTGATTTTAGTGTCAGCAACCTGAAGTATGATGCTAACGGTAATATTACATCCATGAAGCAGATGGGCTGGAAGCCGACGGGCAGTTCCGTTGTTGATCAGCTGAGTTATGCCTATCCCACTAACAGCAACAAACTACAGCAAGTGTATGATACGGCCAATGATAATGCCAGCCGAATGGGTGATTTTAAGTATGACGGTACCACCAAAACCTCCACCGATTATACATATGATGCCAATGGTAATATAACAGCTGACCAGAATAAGAAGATACTAAGCATACAATATAATTACCTGAACCTGCCGACTGTGATAACAGTGGAAATGGCTAACCCCTCTCCTCCTTATACCACCCGCAGTATTACTTATACCTATGATGGGGCAGGCAATAAACTGAAGAAAGAAGTAAATGAAGTGTTTGGAGTTGGTGCCAGCCAAACTGTGACCACCCTGTATATAGCCGGCTTTGTGTACGAAACAAAAGCCTCCACCATAAATGGCAACTATGACCCTGCACAGAACTATACCGACAGCCTGCTGTTTATCGGGCATGAGGAAGGCAGGATACGAAAAAAGGGAACGGGTTTTGAATACGACTACTTCTTAAAAGACCACCTGGGCAATGTGCGGATAGTACTTACAGAAGAGCAACAGACGGATATGTACCCCGCAGCTACCATGGAAACTGCAAATGCCACTACCGAGGATAAATATTACAGTAATCTTTCAACAACAAGAGTTGATGTGCCCAGCGGCTACCCGGCCAACACTCCTTCGGGCAATGCGAAGGTGGCCAAAACCAATGGCAGCGGCAACAAGTTAGGGCCAGCTATAGTGCTAAAAGTAATGAGTGGCGATACTTTTAACCTGACAGTAAACAGTTGGTGGAAAAGCACCAGTACACCGGGCACACCGATAAGCCCGCTGAACGACCTGCTAAGTGCCCTGGCCGGGAGTGTGGGCGGCGTGGCCGGCAGCCATGGCAGCGTATCGGAACTGACCAGCAGCGGAGTGCTGAGCCCGGGAGCAACCAGTTTTCTAAATGGCCAGTCATACAATAGCAGCAAACCCAAAGCGTTTATCAACTGGATATTATTTGATGAGCAGTTTAAATATGTAAGCAGCAGCAGCGGTTTTGAACAGGTAGGGGGAAGCGACACTTTCACCACCATTACCCGACCCAACCTGGCCATCAATAAAAGCGGTTATTTGTATATTTACGTAAGCAATGAAACGCCGAACATCGATGTGTTCTTTGATAATCTGCAGGTAACCCATACAAGAGGGCGGTTGCTGGAAGAAACGCACTATTACCCTTTTGGGCTTACGATGAATGGCATTAGCAGCAAGGCCTTGGGTAAAACGGAGAATAAGTTTGATTACAATGGGAAAGAAAAACAGAGTAAAGAATTTAGTGATGGCGCAGGACTGGAATGGTACGATTACGGCGCCCGGCAATACGATGCGCAGATAGGCCGCTGGCACGTAATAGACCCGATGGCAGAAGCAAGCAGGCGATGGACCCCGTATAATTATGCATTTAATAACCCAGTGCGGTTTATTGATCCCGATGGGATGTTTGCAGTGCCAATAAATGAAGAGCAGGGAGGGGTTCGTCAAATAAAGGGCTTCAGCAGATCAAAGGGAAATAGAGATTTAGGAGGGCATGCAGGATCTCCTTATGCCACTTATTGGGATGGTGTGCTAGGTGAAATTATGGATAAGTTAGGCGGTGAAGGTACATCTGAAGGGTGTGATTACTTTGTCGGAATCGTTACTGGGGGAAATTCCGGTGAAAGTGAGGGGGCAAACGGTATTTTTGGCTTGTATGAGAGTAAGGATGCTGCAGCTTTTGGATGGGCAAGAGCTTATGGTTACTTGGGAAAATTAGGGGTTGAATATGGCGGAGAAATTTATAGCATCTTCATTAAGGAGAAAGATGGCACGAAAAAAGAATATTTTGGGTTTACAAGAGCTGTCCGTTATCCCGATAATAAAACTGCAAAAATACTAAGCCCTGGCCTTTATCATTCGCTTAATCAAATGCTGCCAGCAGGAGCAACAGTAGTCGGTCAAATTCACATTCACTGGCAAGGGAGTGGCCCCGAAAATAGGTATTTTAGCGGTTATCATAGGGACTTGAATGGTAACGAAACTCGTGGCGATAAGGGACAGCATAGCGATAATCCAAGTATAACTTTCTATCTTTTGGGTAGTTTTGGAGAATTAATAGTTAGTAGGGAAAACGGTTATTTGGGACCAAAGTCAGAAGACTATGCTTCAGTTATCGGAGAGAATTTTTATGGCAAAGAACGCCTTGATCATTACACTGAAACAATTGATGGAGTAAGAACACACTTTATGGGAAATATCCCATTTCCAAATTATGATTACATTGATCCAATTTTTATAAGATCTTATTATGACCTTATGCCAAAGCTATATATTGATCCATCTTCCGGACAACTTTATAACCTTGATAAAACCCCTCGAAAATAAATAATGTCAATTAAATATCTAAAACCTACGAGCATGAAATTTTTTATTTATATAATTTTTATCACATTTTGTATTTCAAGCTGCAACTCCAGAACTTGTACACCTTTGCCCGAAAATTTTCCGTCTTACGAAAAGGCAAAAGAGACTATATTAAATTCGACCTATTCGCCTATTGACAGTTTTTCATCCAGTAGCAATACAATAATTAATACGGCGAGATTTTTAAGTTGTGATAAAAAAGAAGGTTATATCTTCTTTCGAAGTTATCGACAGGATTCGGAGACTTTTGTAAGTCATGTACCAATTAGTATTTGGGAAAAATTCAAAAATGCATCAAATCAAGATTCTTTTTTTAGTAAGGAGATAGATAATAAATACACAAGTGTTGGGATAGAAGTTGAGATTAATACTATCAAATAATAGGTAATGTATCAGAATAGTTGGGTAAAAAGGTCTCGGTCTCCTGACCTAGCCATCAAAAACACACGCCAGCTAAAGGGTACCACTTTACAAAGAGGTACCCTTTTTGTTGCGCGGAACTTACCCGGCTTCGCCTAGGAAAGATCCTGCTTACAAACCGCTGTCACGGTTTTTGGCTGCGGTCAGTCGCCTTCGTCCACTGCTTTTGAATCTGGATGGCCAAATTCCGCTTCGCTTCATTTCACCATCCATCTTCCGCAGTTCCACATCTTGAGCCCGCCGCTGGCGGCAATCAAAAAAGTATGCAGGACACATATCGTAGCTTATATTTTTTGCTGCCTTGCGGCGGGGGCGCCACCTGCTGGCGTTTACCGTCGCTGGACACAGGAAGCTAGGAATTGTTTTGCTGGCACCAGATCAAGGCTTATTGCCATGCCACGCAAAACAAGCTACGCATGTGCTACGCCTGGTGTTTTCAACACTACCGGCGCAGCCCCGGTAAACGCATGGCGCAGGCGGTGGCTCGGAATTGATTTTAGCTTCTTGTCCGAGACAACTAGGCCAAAATTGTCAAACAACGGATCAGGTCAGTACTTTTG
>JBEBIF010000239.1:0-5705 GCA_040080515.1 Chitinophagaceae bacterium
ATAATTAAGAATTAATAATTACCTCACTCTCTAATAACCTTTAATGCTATTCCGAAGTTCAAGCAATTAATAATTATTAATTTTTAATTACTCATTACTAGTCTTCCCACTTTAAAGCACCCTTTTTCAATATATATATAAATCCACATAGGAAAAATCCCACAAACATAAAGACTGCCCAAAACCCATCCCATCCAAGGTCCTTAAAGTTGACAGCATATGGATAAAAGAAAATAACCTCCACATCAAACAGTACAAATAAAATGGCCGTAAGAAAGTATTTAATGGCCATCGGGTGGCGGGCATCGCCGTGACTTTCAATACCACTCGCAAAATTCTGAAGTTTATCGCTGGTTTTTCGTTTAGGACCCAGTAAATGGGTGACAACCGTCAGAAAAACCACCAAACCAACAGCAAAAAGAATCTGTAAAGCCACCGGGAGATAAGAGTTGGTGTCAGCACTATTAAGATTGACCTGTAGGAAATGAATCATAGGTTTTACTCTGTGCGCAAAAATAAGGCGGCAGGCCGAAAATACCTTAATTAAATGGGTTGACGGCAGCGCAGACGTTGATAAAAGCACCTGCAAAAGAAAAGTCCCCGCCATAACAGCAAGGGACTTTCTTGTAAAAGAAGAAAACCGAGTTCTTATTTCTTGACAACGGTTGTTTTATTCACCGCTGTGACTTTAGGTTTTGTTGTTTTGGTTTTGACCGTTGTTGCCTTTGCTGCAGTGGTTTTAGCTGCCGGAGCAGGAGTATTACCCCTGGGCGTTGTAGCCGGTTTGGGAGCTGGCGCCTTTTTCAGGGCATTCAGGTTGCTCTTCAAACTTTCGTTTTCGGGGTCTAATACCAGCATTTTTTCCAGGTAGGCTATTGCTTTTTCCTTATCCTTAGCCACATTAGCATAGTACTGGGCCAGGTACCCGGCTGTACTTAAGATCGCTTTCCTGTTTTTGGCAGTATCTTTTTCCAATACCTCCAGGTATTTAAGACCGGGAGCCACAGCCAACCCATTTACCATAGTAGTATCTTCCAACCGGCCTATCTGGAAGAGCATTTGCCAACCAAAGGTTTCGCCGGGCCATTTTTCGGTATATGTAGTGTAAAAACCTTTTGACTTTTCGTAGTTATTTCCCTGGTAGTAAGCAAAGCCAGCGTCAAAATAATCCCGTTGACCGGCGTTGTCGCCTTTCAGTTTGATGATCTCTGAACGTATATCCCCTTCGCGGATGCGGTCGCCGGAGGTTTTAAATCCATCAGCACCCTGCTTTAAAAAATCAATCTTTGAAGAAAGGACAGAATCAAGAGCAGATCCTTTTATGTAGGCCATATAGACCTCATCACCGGTACCACCTGTTTTGCCCAATATATCGGCCCACAATTTATAATCAAAAGACACAAAATCTTCTGGCTTTTCTTTTTTAAAGTACCATTCCATATACTTGCGGGCATTCGGAAAATCACCTTTCTGATAATTAGCATCTGCCAGCAGTTTCAATACTTTGGGTTTTGTCTTATCCCCTTCTGCATTTACCACACTCTCTGCCTTTGCTACAGCACAGGCATAATCCTTATTAGCCCAGCAAAGTTGTGCGCTTAGATATTCATGCTGTGGTTCCGGATCTGAATTAGATATATACCTTGACAATTGCTCTTGTGCTTCAGGAAATTTGGAGCGGAAGAAATTATAGTAGAAAAGTTCGTAGTAGGCCGGGGCAAAAGTGGCATCTCTTCTTATCGCATCATTTAAATACTCCAGCACCAGCTCCCAGTTCTTTTGTGATTCGAATAATTTGGCTAACCGGAGACTGGCGACTGCAAAAGAAGGATTTAATTCCAGCGCCTTTTTATAGGATTGAAATGCTTCACCACCACCTTCACCAGGACGGGCTTTGCGGTAAGCATTACCTAATTGCAACAACGTTTCTGTGCTTTTGTCACCTTTGTCAACTGCTGCTTTTAATTTTTCAATAGCATAGTTAAAATCACCGGCCTTGGCATCCACATTAGCACGGCCGATGGCTGTAAGAACAATGGGGTCAGGGCCTTTCCGGCCATTGGTAGCGGCCGTGATGGCAGACTCAAACTTTTGACGGGCATCATTCGTTTTATTATCCATCAGATCGGAATGGCCCAGGCCAACCAGTATCAACGGAGCGCTGCCATTTGTTGCCAGCGCTTTTTCATACAACTGGCGGGCTTTAGCATTATCATCCATGTCAAAATATGTCTGACCTAACCAGTAAGTAGCTTCAATATTATTAGGGTTCGTGGCCAGTAGTTTTTCAAATACATTAATGGCACTTTTGAACCTGTCTGCATACAGGTGATTCATCCCCTCCTGTATGGATTGAGCTTTAGCACCGGATACAAACAGTAGTCCGGCAGCTAGAATCGAGATAGTGGTTTTCTTCATTTTCTTTTCTTCTTTTATTGTTTGTAAATATAACTACTTTGGTTTTTCGTTCAGTCGCACCGGCCGTATTCCGAAATTTTTTTGAGCTGGTGCCAGGTAAGATCTTCTGAAAATCATTTGTCCGATCTCACCGCTCATAAAGTTTGCAAAGCCTGTTCCGAGTCCGCGGTAGTTCTCTTTCAATATATAAACCAAATCCCGTACCAGCGGGTACCGTTTTATGTAAATGTTTGCCTGGTACGCTTTACAAAAGGCTCCCGGGTAGTCTGTACTTTCCAAATAAGCCACTTTAACTTTCTTCAAAAAACTAAGTTGTGCGGTATCTTCCGGGTTTCCGATCCATTCTACTCCTATAAATCCGATCACTCCAGGGTTTTTAGAAACATAATCAATTACTCCTTCACTCGTCCGGGCCGCCATTGCTTCAGGGGTCAATGAATCCCCATGCAACACTGAATCGATGATAAAACGTACGGTACTGGTTGCTTTAACCCCGTCAAATACAGGAATTAAATTTTTCTTAAACTTCCCTGTGAGTATTTCTTTTATTTCATTCATCCTGAACAACGTATCGGTTGAAGATGGATGAACAATCAGCGCAATGCCATCCCTTGCGATTGTCATGCTTTTCAGACCGATCTTCAGGGAATCTGTTAAAAAATTATTCTCCTCTTCCGAATGCCGCCTGGTGGCAATAACCATCCGGATACTGTCTGTGAACAGATCCTTCAGACATTCCGCTTCAGGCTTGTAAGTTACCCTGATGCTGGTGCCGGGATGATTGGCTTCATATACCTGCACCTGTTCATCAATTATCGGTTTAAAAGATTCATCAGCACTTACATTGATCGTTCCCCTGTCCGGGGTATCCGTCAACTGGCTTTCCTGTTCTTTATACGATTTGCAGGCAAAGACAGTCGTAATAAGAACTACTGTGGCAACTATCAAAGACCTTTTATGTTTCACCATACGGAATTTCATCACTTGAAATATTTTTTTTGATACCCCCTGTAGATCCTCCATCCGCCATAAAGCAGGCAAAGGGCTCCAAAAACTTTCTCCAGGGAATCCGGTTGTCCCAGCTGTTCATTAATCGGCAGATTGCCAAGCCTGGACCGGAACAAAAAAAACAACCCTATCAGTAAAATAATGAAGCCCATGACATAATCCATCATGGACCTCATTGTTGAAATTTGTTTCCTTTTTTTCTTTTCATATTCCTCAAACATCCGATGCCTGATTTAGGTCTGGCAAATTATTGAAATTTATTCTTCCAGCCCTATAAATGTTACCGGCAGTACATAGCTTACAGGAACGTTCATTCCATTCTGTATGGCTGGTATCCAGCGGGGCATTTTTTTACATACTCTAACTACTTCTGCATCAAACTCGCCGCCACCGCTGGTCAATATCTCAAACGTATTTACAGAGCCGTCTTTATCTACCTTAAACTTCACTTTTACAACTTTCTTATCTCCTGCTTCCAGCCTGTCTGGAGTGGTTAAATAGCGGGTAAGGAATTTCTGCAAACCTGCTTCTCCACCCGGAAACTCCGGGTCTCTTTCCTGGATGATAAAATCCTGTTCTGCCGGACCGGAAGGGCCCGCTTTATCACCGGTTCCATTTCCATCCTGGGGAACAACAGGTAGTTTTACCACTCCGGCATCAGGGGTGCCTGCCACATTTTTATCCGAAGGAGTTTTAGTGGCAATAGCATCTGCCGGAGGCATCGGTGTCTTTACTGTTTCTTTTATATCCGGCGTTGTAAATTTTATCTCAGCCACTTTTGGAGTAGCTTGCGCCGGGGCTTTAGGTTTTATCTTCGCCACTTCTTTTGGTTTCACGGGTTCCTTTGGCTTTTCCTGTGGCAGCACATATTCTTTTATTACAATACCTGAGTTGTCTTTTTTAATGATAACTGTCTTTTCCTTTTTATCGATCCTGCTGATCAACATAAAAAGAAGGATCACCGCCATACCTGCGCCCAATGCCACCAGCATGCGCTTGTTGTAACCCTGGCGCAATGCATAGGCACCATACTCTTTGTTACGATTCTCGAACAGTATATCGAGAAGATTTGCTTGCATGATTTCAGTGTTTGTCATGGTAGTGTGTGTTTGGTAATTAGATGCGAAGCCTGGCACAAATCCACAAGCTGCAAGAGAAGCTGCGGGTTTTGAGCTATGAGTTGCGAGACTGAAATCCTTCATTTTCCCTTATACATAGTAATCTGCATTAAAACGACTATACCCGTAACTCAAAACTCATAGCTCATAACTATATTTGCTTTATGAAAATTTTAATGGTTTGCCTGGGAAATATCTGCCGCAGTCCGCTTGCGGAAGGAATTCTGCAGGACAAAGCTTTTAAGGCAGGTTTAACATGGAGTGTAGAAAGTGCCGGCACCAACCGGTATCACACCAACGATTCCCCGCATCCTCTTTCTCAGAAAATAGCCCGGCAAAACGGAATTGATATCAGCCGGCAATGTGCCCGAAGTTTTGTTGCCAGTGACTTTGAAATGTACGATAAGATCTATGCACTGGCAGGCGATGTACTGGATGAAATGAAAAGAATTGCAGGAAAAAAATTTGACGAAACAAAGGCAGACCTGCTGATGAATGAACTGTACCCGGGTGAAAATATTGACGTACCTGATCCTTATTACGGACCAGAATCAGGATATCATGAAGTGTATAAAATGATTGACAAAGCCTGCAATGCGATAATTGGGAAATATGAAAATTTGAAAATAAAAACTGCTGCTACTCTTATTTGATCAGGTTGACTTTTTGACCTCTATTTGACTGATATGGCCAAACCATCATTACCACAAGGAACCAGAGACTTCGGACCGGATGTTGTTCGTAAACGCAATTATATATTTAATACCATCAGGAATGTTTTTGAACTGTATGGCTTTCAGCCGCTGGAAACACCGGCAATGGAAAACCTGGACACATTGATGGGAAAGTATGGAGAGGAAGGTGACAAGCTTATCTTTAAGATACTGAACAACGGTCTTGATAATGCAGACAAAGAAAAGCAGCTAAGGGAAGATTTTGAAAAAGTATTGCAAGGCAAGAATGTAAAAGGCATTACAGAAAGAGCGTTGAAGTATGATCTTACTATTCCATTTGCCCGGTATGTAGCGATGAATCATGCGCAACTGACCTTTCCTTTTAAACGATACCAGGTACAACCCGTGTGGAGAGCTGACCGGCCTCAGAAAGGAAGATACCGGGAGTTTTATCAATGCGATGCAGATGTGGTGGGAAGTACTTCTT
>JBEBIF010000754.1:0-1156 GCA_040080515.1 Chitinophagaceae bacterium
ATCCGACACCTATCGATAGTGGTGCGTACAGTGAAACAGCCGCGAAGTCGACAAGTGCAAATTTTTTCCACGGCACCTTTTCTGAACCAGCAAGTAGTGGACCTGCGAGTCTTACAAATGGAATAAAGCGTGAATAGAAAACGATTCTATATAAATGGTCACGAACAAGCTCTTCGTGGTTAAGCATGGTTACTTTAGAAAATCTCTCTAAGAACCACTTCGCTCTTTCATTTTCAGATTTACCGAGATAAAAAAGTATTTGATCGTGTACGAATGTCGCCAAAATCGCAATAATGACCACAGGAATAAGTGGAAACACCCCTGCGTACACTAAGTATCCAATAACAATAAGGAAGAGATCTTCAGGTACAGGTAAAATATAACCCGACACAATAATAAGTATGAATATGCCTAAGTACGAGGCCTCTTCAAACAACGGAACGACAGTATGTAGTAAATCCACGCGAGTTCGTTATGAGTCTTGATCTTCAACACCCAGCTCTTCAGGAACTAATACTTTTTCATTTTTTGTGTAGACAAATACAACATCCTTGCCATCTTCTATTTCAATTTGATCAGGAGTGTCAACAGCTGCTCCTGCAACAGATGCAGTCAGCGCATACCCATCGCGCGCCACATTCTTACCCCATACTGAGAAAAAATCTTTAAGCATGAATTTTTTATCTTCGATACTCTCTGCATGAATTGACCCACTAGCATCATGGGTATGTACCTCAGCCATACAAACAGGTGTATCTCCAATACTTGATGGTATAAGCTCGGGAACACCATCCACCACTATCGTAAGCTTAGCGTGAATATGCTGTGCTAAGTTCTGATGACCATCTGGTAAGCATTTAATGTCGGTACTTGCCCACAATAAACCACCTGAGGAGGAGGAAGAACCAATCTGAGAGACGGCAAGCAGTATAACCACAATAATTCCTCCGATAAGTGAGATTCGCATTAACATAGGGTATAAAAATTAGAAGCCCTACTATACCGCATGAGTCATGCTTTGAGTAGTTCGCATTCAATACTGACAAAGATTCTCAGGATTTTGTTTTTGAAACAACAACAGGCTTATCGAGTACATGCTCAACGTTGAAATCAAGTCTTCCTATGAGCTGGCCTCGCACCGTTTCAATATTTACTC
>JBEBIF010000240.1:0-5692 GCA_040080515.1 Chitinophagaceae bacterium
AAATACTGGACACTCCTTCCGAAACATTGCGGGCAATAGGATTAAGTAATGCCAAGGTGAGTTACATAAAAAATGTGGCCCAGTTTGAAATTGAATTTGGCATGGATGCAAAAAAGCTGGCCAAAATGAGCAATGAGGAAGTAATTGAATACCTGGTTGTAATTAAAGGGGTAGGAAGATGGACGGTGGAAATGCTGCTGATGTTTGCCCTGGGCAGGGAAGATGTGTTTGCTGTGGACGACCTGGGCATACAGAATGCCATGATACAATTGTATAAGCTGGACAATAGCGATAAGAAGAAACTGAAAGAAGATATGCTGCGGTTCTCCAAAAAATGGAGCCCTTATCGTACTTATGCCTGTGTGCACTTGTGGCGGTGGAAGGATAATGCGCCAATAGTGAAAGAGAAGCGGCCGAAGGAGAAGATCAAATAGTTGTATTACTAAAAAAAACATCCATGTATAAGCTGGCGATTTTTGCTGTTATCATTGCGCTTCTTTCATTCAGCCCTGCAAAGCAACAAAGCAACACAGGCTGGGTTTCTCTATTTGATGGCCAGACACTTAACGGATGGAAGGTGGGAGCCAACAAACAAAGCTTCTCTATAGAGAACGGTACCATTGCTGTAAACGGGGATGTGGCCCATCTTTATTATGACGGCGAGGTACAGGAACATTCATTTACAAATTTTGAGTTCAAAGCAGATGTAATGACAACACCCGGCTCCAATTCCGGGATTTATTTTCACACTATCTACCAGGAAAGCTCCTGGCCGAAAAAAGGATACGAGGTACAGGTAAATAATTCTCACACAGACTGGCGCCGTACCGGCAGCCTGTATGCTATACAGGATATCAAAGAAGTGAATGCAAAGGATAATGAATGGTTTACTATCCTCATTAAAGTAAAAGGTAAAAGAGTGACTGTAAAGATCAACGGGAAACAGGTAGTTGATTATACAGAGCCGGATAATGTGCAAAGGGAGAAAGGGCTTGAAGACCGCCTTCTTTCATCAGGAACCTTCGCCCTGCAGGGGCATGACCCGAAAAGTAAAGTGTATTACAAGAATATTATGGTGAAGGCTCTGGCAGATCAATAAATAGCTCACTTCTTAATACCTGCATACAATTTTCTGTATTCTGAAGGACTAACACCTTTACTTTTCCTGAAGGCCCTGTTCAAATGACTTTCATCGGTATAATTAAGTTCATATACGATCTCGCTGATCCGCATGTCACTATGCAGTAATCTTGTTTCCACCAGCCTGACCTTATAATTTGAAATGTATTGCTGCAGCGTTTCCCCGGTCTGCTTTTTAAAGTAACGGCCAAAATAGGTGAGGGATATCCCGAATTTTCTGCTCATCTTTTCTGCTTTAAGCATACCAGGTTCAAAAATATTTTCCTGTATGTAATTCAGTATCTCGAGTACCGGCTCACCGGTATTCTCTTTAATATTCTTTGGAAGTTTCAATGCTATATTTCTTGCCACTACAGTAATGATCGTATTTACTACCTGCTCAATGATCTTACCGTAATAGATCTGCTGGTTGGTATTTTCCCGTATAATGCTTTCTATCAATGAGGCTATCAGTGGCTTATCAACTTTGTTTTTCAGGATACAGCCGGGCCGGTGGCTGGCATTTTGCAGAATGTACTCTATATGTTTTACAGCTTCTTTGTCTTTTGAAAGACTCTTCTTCACATAATATTCGCTGAATCGGAGGAAAAAGAATTTGGAAGCGGCAGACACCTCGAATGAATGAATATCCTGCGGCGTAATAAGAAAAAGATTCCCCTTTCGATAATTGAACTCGTTCCTGTTGATGAACTGTACACCGGTGCCATCCACAATATAGATGAGCTCAAAGAAATTTTTCGTCCGTTTTGACCGGGGATAGCTGGTCAGCTCTTTGTATTCTATCTCAAAAGGCTTGTATAAATTTTCCGGCGCCATGCCGGCAAGTTACAGAATAAGTGTAAAAATGTACAAGGAATGAAACAATGTATAGGTATAATATTGCTATACCATTCAGATACAAATTGAGCTATGCCATGTGATACTACCATAAAAGAAAAACTATTGACAGCACCGGCAGCACAAATGCTGAAGCAGGGGCCTGTAAAAAGGAAGCTGTTGCTTCTTCACCGGTTACGCAGCATTTTTAAATGGAGCAAGACCGGCCATAAAACAATGAGAGAAGTACTGGAGATCAGTTTCTGGAAATAAGGATTGCATTTACATTTTACCAGGTATGAGTTACTATTATAAACCAATAAATAAAACACAATTATGAAAAGATCAGTTCTGTTATTTCTGTTGCTGGCAACCTCTTTTATATCGTGGTCGCAATCCAAAAAATTCGTTGGAGTATGGTCACTGGTATCTGTAGAAAATGTAAATGCGGACAGCAGCCGCACTTATCCCTATGGAGAAAACCCCGTCGGCATGCTCATATTTGGAAAGGATGGAGATTATGCTTCCCAGCTTTTAAAAGCGAAAAGGCCCAAAATTACTTCCAATAATAAAAATACTGCTACACCTGAGGAGAATAAAGCACTGGTGCAGGGTAACAACTCGCATTTTGGCACCTACATCATTGATGAGAAAGATCATACCATCACTTACAAAGTAGAGTATGCTTTTTTTCCTAACTGGGAAGGAAGGGAGTTGAAAGCATCTTACATACTGAGCGGCGATACACTCCGGAGTTTTTCCACCAATACTACCTTTGGGGGCTCTTCAGTAATTGTGACATGGAGAAGGAGGAGGTAAGTATTTTTATTTCAGAGTGGAGGGGCTCATCATTCTGCCTGGTATCTGTTCATTCGTGGCTGAAGAAATCAGATAGTGATCTTCTCCATTGTCAGTAACCAGCTTTCATCAATCGTTGCTCCCAACCCGGGTACTTCCGGCACTTTTACCACCCCATTCTTTTCATACAGGATGCCACCGGTAACCGGGTCTTCAGAAAACATAAGGGCTGTATCAAAATCATAATGCTCAATATTGGGGCTGCATAAAGCAAAATGTGCAAAGGCCGTCATCGCCAATCTTGATTCCAGCATAGCACCTACCTGTAAGTGGATACCGGCCTTCTCCGCCATTCTTGCCATCTTCAATGCTTTGAAAAGGCCGCCTGATTTTCCCAGTTTGATATTAAAATAATCACAGGCATTCAATTGTATCAGGCGTTCGGCATCATGATCATCACCGCAACATTCATCTGCCATTATGGGAATAGGACTTTCTTTTTTTACCCTTGGCAATTGCATAAAGTTCCAGCGGGCAATTGGTTCTTCGCAATGCTGAATGTTTAACGGGCCTAAAGCTTGTAAGGTTTCAATAGCTTCTTCCACAGCCCAGCCCTGGTTGGCATCTATGCGCAATGGAATTTCATCACCTACGGCCGCACGGATCTTTTTCATTCGTACTACATCTGTCGTTCCGTTCTTTCCCAGTTTTACTTTTATAGCAGGGTAGCCCTGTGCTTTTATTTTTAGGGCATCAGCAGCCATCTTGTCGGGATCGCCGATGCTGACCGTATAATCAGTGATGATCGTTTTATTGTTTTCTCCGCCGATAAATTTATATAAAGGCATGCAGGCATATTGAGCAGCAATATCATACAACGCCATGTCAAAAGCACTTTTAATACTGGTGTTGGCATAAATGATGGAATCCATCAGGTGGATACAGGCTTCAATGTTCAACGGATCTTTGCCTTTCAGTGATTTGGCAAAATACTGCCCCACTAAAAAACAGGTGTCCTGGCTTTCACCATTGATGGGCATATAAGGGCTGCATTCGCCAAAGCCTGTAATTCCCTGTTCCGTGTATATTTTTACCAGCACATTTTCTGCAGCAACATCCTGTCCCAGGGAAGTAATAAAAGGTTCGACCAGAGGGATGGAGAATTTATACAGTTCAATATTGCGGATGGTAAGTTGTGGTTTCATAAGCAACGAGGTATGAGATTTAAAGGTAAAAGTAAGTTTGATACAACTGTGGCCTCTTTTTTGCCATCATTTGGCCCGGAGTATACCAAACACCATGATTAAAACGTTTAATTAAAATCGAACCTACTTTATGAAAAGAAATCTTATCACAGCCATTTGCTTTTTTGTACTAGTATCATCCTGCAAAAAAGACGTTACCGAATTACCGCCGGCCACACAAACCGGCGCCAATACATTTGGTGCTAAAATAAACGGCGCTTTCTGGGTGCCCCAGGGTTTTGGACCGATTCCCGCCAATGATATTCTTGATGCACGGCTATTGCCCGGCGGCACTGTTTATATTAATGCCCGCAACTTTTCTTCTTCACCCAACGAAACTGAGTTTGAGATCTATTTGAAGGGTGTAACAGGCCCCGGAACGTATCTTCTTAATAAAACAGTACCCTACCCTTCTTCTTCCGAAAACTATGGATATTATGTAAAAAGGAATCTCACCCCGCAGAATGAGTGGATCACCTCTGCCACCAGCACCGGCAGTGTTACGATCACCCGGTTTGATGTTCCTGCAATGATCATCTCCGGCACTTTTCAATTCAATGCACTGAATTTATACAACAGCCCGGAACCTCTTGCTATAACAGAGGGCCGCTTTGATGTAAAAATGCAGTAAGGAATTAAAAAAGCAGCCGGATGCCCAATGCCAACATGACGGCTACAGGGGCTTTAGCATTTACAAAAATAAATTCACTGGGATAATCAGTAGTAGGTATCCAGGCCTTGCCTTCGGTGTATAAATAAAAATCGCCGCCGATAGGGTGTTCATAACCCAGGCCGATATCTAGTGTAAGGCGTTTGAAATTCGCCTTGCCACTTCTTACCGGAAGATCATATTTAGCCGTGTCAATTGGCACAGAATGTATATTTATTACCCGGCCCAGTAATAAACCCAGCCCGGCATAGCCATACAGGCTCCATTTTGTTTCTGCATCAGCTGTTCCTTTCAGGTAGTGCTTCCAGCCAACCGAAAATTGTTTGAACCGCATTTTGGCATTGTTCACATAGTTTACCTGTTGCGGGGTAGTGGAAGGCAACTTAGCAGTAGCCACCAGTTGATTTTTAAAAATCCCGTCTGAATAATAACAGAACCATACATAGATCCCGTTCTTTGGTGCCAGGTGAAAATTAGCAATGGTAGTATGGCCAACAGCCCAGAATTGTTGTTCCTTTTTAAAACTCCGCTGTATATCCACACTGGTAGCAATGCTGAATAGCGGTTGCTGTGCATAGGTATGCAGGCAAATGACAATTAAAACAGGTAATATGGAACAACTTTTTTTCAACCGTAAATCTGTTTGCAATGTTACACAATTAATTGTTTGATTAAAATAAGAAAGCCACCCCGGCTGCTTGCCGGAATGGCTTTCATCAAAGACCCAAAAAATTATTTCATCAGCTTCAACTCCTTAATAATATTAGCGCCGCCGCCTAATTTATCAATACACCACAACACATAGCGGATGTCCACACAAATGGTACGGTTGAGGTCTTTATCAAACGCCAGCTTATGGCTCAGCGCTTCGTAGTTACCATCGAACGCAAGACCAATCAGTTCGCCCCTGCTGTTGATCACCGGCGAACCGGAGTTGCCACCAGTAATATCATTAGTGGTGATAAAGCCGATGACCAGCTCTTTACGGGTAGGGTCCATATACTGGCCAAAATCTTTTTTCTTC
>JBEBIF010000755.1:0-1154 GCA_040080515.1 Chitinophagaceae bacterium
TCCCTGTCCGTCACATCCCCTATCACTACCATGCTGGCAATCTCATTAGCCCGTTTCCGGTGCTTATCACAGATCACCATTTCAGCATTGAAATAGCTGGCTATTTCCCTGATACGGTTCGTTGCTCCCACATCGGGGGCGGCAAAGGTAAGGTTTTCCAGCTTCAGATTTTCTATGTAAGGGATAAAAACTGCGTGACTGTCAAGATGGTCAACCGGTATATCAAAATAGCCCTGGATCTGAGGGGCATGAAGGTCCATAGTAATCACCCTATCGGCTCCGGCAGCAACTAACATATTAGCTACTAGCTTACTTCCAATGGCTACCCTGGGGCGGTCTTTGCGGTCTTGCCGGGCATAACCATAATAGGGTATGACGGCAATTACTTTATAAGCAGAGGCCCTTTTGGCGGCATCTATCATCAGTAGGAGCTCCATCAGGTTCTCTGCTGGGGAAAAAGTACTCTGCACCAGGAAAACATAATCTCCCCTTACACTTTCGAGGAAAATAGGGCTTATTTCACCATCGCTAAATCGCTGAATATTGACTTTGCCCAACTTGGTGCCATATCGTAAGCAGATTTGTCCGGCCAGTTCTTGTGAGCCGGTACCGGAGAAGATTTTAGCAGTTTGCATGGCTTTAAAATGTGCGGCGAAGATATTTACTATCACCCGAATAGCCATATACCCAGAGGTAAAAAATATTACCCGTAACAGCCTTATTGCCGCAATGCAACAGTACCAGACTGAGTCAGTGGCTTTTCCAAAGGAATAATTTTCTCATCGCTCAGCCCGGTAGATCGGGCATTGCAACTGTAAAACAAGGAGGAACAAATAAAGATCGAGAATAGTAATGCCACTACATACAAGCCTGCAAAAAAAAGAACGGGATGCAGGGAGCCCATCGGGGTAAAGGTCTTGGTTTTCATGTGTACCAGATTTTAGTTTTTAAAGTTGGTTCCTTTCGGCTTGTATTTTTACCACTAAGTGGTATTGGCAGGATAAAAATATTAGCTATACTTGTCGTATGCAAGAGCACAAGTACTCAATTAAGCAATGGGCAAAAGACGACCGGCCACGGGAAAAGTTACTAATAAATGGTGCAGAAAATCTCAGCAACTCAGAATTGCTTGCCATTTTAATTCATAATGGCAG
>JBEBIF010000756.1:0-1132 GCA_040080515.1 Chitinophagaceae bacterium
AGAACTGGAGAATGACAGGGTAGAGAAAAGTAAACTGTGGGTTTGTTTGAAAAGGCTGTTTAATTTATAAATATGCCGGGAAGATGTTAAGACAATAAGAAAAAAATGAGACTGATTTTCGCCACTAACAACCAGCATAAAGTAGAGGAATTACGTTCACTGATCACAGGTGAATTTGATATCATTACACTGGAAGAAGCTGGAATTGATATAGATATTCCTGAACCGTATGATACATTGGAAGAAAATGCGGCAGGTAAGTCCCGCACTATTTATGAAATGACCGGCACCAACTGTTTTAGTGAAGATACGGGCCTGGAAGTAGCTGCACTGAATGGCGAACCCGGTGTAAAAAGTGCCCGGTATGCCGGAGAAAGCCGTTCATTTGATGCTAATATTGACAAGCTTTTGATTAATTTGGCGGACAAAACCAATCGCAGTGCCCGTTTCAGAACAGTAATATCCCTGTTGCTGGAAGGCCGGGAAACCCAGTTTGAAGGCATTTGCGAAGGGCGGATAATTGATGAGAAAAAAGGACTACAAGGTTTTGGCTATGACCCGGTCTTTATTCCGGCGGGCTCAGATAAAACGTTTGCTGAAATGAGCCTGTCTGAAAAAGGGCAATTCAGTCACCGGGCCAAAGCCACCCAAAAACTGGTAGCATTTTTGAATACCTATAAATTAAACCACTGATTTTGACTCCCGAACGCAACCAAAATATTACCGAGAACGACCTAATAAGAGGGTGTATAGCAGGCGACCGGCGATTGCAGGAAGAATTGTACCGCCGCTTTGCCCCAAAGATGTATGCGGTGTGTCTGCGATACGCCAGCAATGCTGAAGAAGCGGAGGATATTTTACAGGAAGGATATATCAAGATCTTTAAAAAGCTGGACAGTTTTCGGGGCGAAGGTTCTTTTGAAGGATGGGTACGGCGCATTTTTGTAAATACCGCCATCGAGCATTTTCGCCGAAAGCGCTACCTGACGCCGATCACAGAAAAGGAAGAGAATACAATAGAAGGGAAATACACAACGGTGTTGGATGACCTGGGCGCAAAAGATATCATGGCACTGGTACAGGAATTATCACCCGGTTATCGTACCGTTTTTAACCTGTATGTGGTGGAAGG
>JBEBIF010000241.1:0-5640 GCA_040080515.1 Chitinophagaceae bacterium
ATAGAACTTTAGTACCGGTTTCTCTAATCGTTACCTGACGGGTACGCCGATCTTCACCTGGCTCAACACTCACAAGTCCTTCCTTTTCCATTACCTCTTCATACTTTGTTGGATCAAGCCTGACCATCAGCCTGTCTTTTTCCACTCCCACACACATCTTATCATTTACCATAAAACATAACCCTCCGAACATAGCCTTCTCCACCACATTCTTATGAGACAATGAAATAATTTCTCTTACACGGTCTGCTAATTGTTCATTGTAAGCCATTGATCATGCTTTAGCGCTAACAGGATATGATGTGTTGTTGCCCTTACCCCTTCAAATATTTCTCGGGTACAGAATGCAGGGCAATGCGATTGCCTTCTGTATCTAAGAATATCGCCATAAAGCCATATTCCGGGCCGATCTCCCGTTTTGGCACCACGATCTTTCCTCCTGCGGCTTCCACCCTGTCCAGTGTTATTTGCACATCCGGGTTGCCATTCAGGTAAATCAGTGGCCCGTCGGTAGCAGACGGTTTATGAAAACCACCCGTATCAATGATTGTTCCACCGATGCCTTTCATCGGATCATCAATAGGAAACATTCGCATTTTTACTTCCCCAAAATCCATTGGCTGCATTTTAATCTGGAAAATAGCCTCGTAAAATTTTTGCGCCCTTTCAATGTCGGTAGCCGGTATTTCAAACCAGCTGATAGCATTGTCCATGTTGACTTTTTTTTATTATTGATTAATGTCTTTTCCTTCCTTCAGTTTTGTAATAAATCCTTCAATTTGTTTTTTGGTTGCATCATTGGATGCTTGTGCCAATGCTTTGCCGGCATACTCCTGTGCTTTGGTAAAATCACCTTTAGCAGAATAGTAAGACATGAACCCGGCATTCACCGCATACACATCGCCATTCTTTTTCTGGCTGGCATTAAATATTTCGAGAGCTCTCTCCAGTCTTTTCGCTGTGATCATAGAGCGTCCCGAGCCCATGTACTGATTAGGGTTTGCAAAAACCAGCGCTTCATTCATAGCAGAATCTGCCAGTGGCAGGCGGTTCAGTTTTGCATAGTTATTGGAAAGATTATTTAAGGTGGCATAGGTTTTTGTAAGTGCCGCCCTTTTACTCCACTCCAGTGCTTCTTCGAGGTTTATATTCTTATTTACGCAATACTGTGCAGCAGCCAGCATATTAAAAGCATTGAATCCTTTTTGGCTGGTAACCTCATCCCGAAGTTTGGCAATGACGACATTTTCCGCATCGATCTCTATTTTGAATGGCACCGATAATTTTTCCCACTGCATGGCTATCACACAATACTTTTCCTTATGCTCAATGAATTCGTATTTCAGGTATTCCACACTTCTATCAAGCGCAACTGGTTTTACCGTTACCCGCAGCGCATCATATTTCTCGTCATAATAAAAACTGCCCCATGAACCAGACTGGTTGGAGAAGATCAGTTGCACACTATCCGGCCACACTGCCATATGCAGGCCGTAGGTACCGGCTTTAATGTTTTTGCCTTCCACTTTCACATCATGCTCAAATGTGATAATGGTATTTTCATTGGCACCAGCCCGCCAGGGTTGGGTATTTTTATTGGTAATTAGATTGGTGGATGTAAATCCATATGTTACCAGGTTTCCATCGCCCCATATTTTCCCTTCCCGTTTGTTTACATCAGGTCTTGAATACTTTAGGGTAATACTGGTGATGCCCACTTCTTCAGAAATGGTAGCCCTCGGATTTCCGCCACTTGGCGGCAGGTCCATTTGAGCGAACAGGCTTATTGAAAAAAGAAAGATGGTGGAAAGCAGCGTTATCCGTTTCATGTTGCGGTTGTTTGGTGTAAGTAAATTTTAAATCTGACTAAAGTTCCTGAAAAAACACTTTACTCCCGCTCCGCTCATCATTTCTTCCGGCGGTATTCCAGATCATACTCTGTTGACCAGGACACTCCGTTATCTTTTGATATCTCACCGTGCTGCCGCAGCTTTACCGGGCTTAGATTTGTAAATGTCATCTTACGAATGGCCATGGTATCTTTTGCTATCGGGAACGGTTTGGAAGAGAAGATGATCTGGTTGTTTTCAAACTTGCCTTGCAGGTATTCGTTGGTACCGCCTGTATTATCCACCCAGGTTTGTTGCCATTGCCGGGTAGCCGCATTATAAGTGTTGAAACTTTTTCCCGCATACCGTAGCCCCTGTGTTACGGAAGCGCTGGTCCATTCTTCGAGAATGATACAGCTATCCAGAATAAGGCTGATCTTGCTATCACCTGCCTTTTGTCCATTTTTACCAAAGGCCTCCCATTCACCGATCCAGAAATCAAACTGTCGGTATTCGGGGCGGCTGCAAGGTAATTGCTGAGAAAAAGAAGGGTGGTACAATGTTATTAAAAGAGCTGCAGTAGCAATTAGTTTCTTCATGATTTTTTATTTAAAGACACCTGTATCACCAAAATAGCTGAGGCGTTTATCCCTGATTATCGCCACACACCAATAATGGCCCCCATAAGAATAAGCGCCACAATGCTGTAGCCTCCATTGATAAGAATAAGGCGCCACGGTTTTTGTTCAAATAAGCTATGGATGGCTATCGCACAAAACGTCCAGATGCCCGCCAAAAACCCGGCTATTGCTCCCCAGGAGATATCTGCTTTTTGGGCACAGTTGCCCGTACATTCCGGTGGGGTATCCGCCAGGAACATACCCAAATTAGCTGCCATCAGCACAGAGAAAACAAAGGTCCATCCAAATATCTTTCCTTTATTCCCTCCTTTTTTGATCTGTTCTTCAGTAAAATTATTGTCCGCCATCCAGGCTTTACCAAACAATCCCGGTGAATACCAGATACCTCCTACTACAAAAGCAGAAATACCAGCTACTAATACAGCCAGCCAGTTAATTGAAGACACATCCATACAAATTGGTTTTGGTTAATAAAAATGTTGTTCTTCTAAACTAATTTATAAACTTTACATAGAAAACAGATTGCGATTGAAGCAGTAAAAAATGGCGACAAAGCAGCAATTCATAGCGACAAAACTGTTTGGGCAACGGGATAAGATCAATGATATTGGTATCCGTGTTGTGTTAGTCCCGCTATTTGGCATCAGCATCCCGTTGATCACCAAAATGGTTCCGCATGAGGAGTTCAGCAACTGGCAGGTAAAGTTCAGCTACCTGTACACCATCGGTATCGCTTTTATTATTTATGAAGGGACCCGGTTTCTTCATTTTACACTACGGTCTTATTTCGACTGGTTTAATAAACCGGCCCGGAAGATCATTGCACTTATAGTAACCATCCCGTTTTACTGTGTGCCGGTAAGTGTGTTGCTGCTGGTGGGATGGTACAATATATTTATGAATGGTATTGTTAACTGGGAAGTAGTACAACTTACCACGATAGTAATATTGGTAGCGGTGTTTTTCCTGGTGAATTTATATGAAACCGTTTTCCTCGTCAGGGATGTGGCCAATGACCGGGTAAAAAATGAACAACTGGAAAGAGCAAAAGCAGAAGCGGAGCTGGAGGCTTTAAAAAACCAAGTAGATCCGCATTTTATTTTTAATTCGCTCAACACCCTGTCACACCTGATAGAAGAAAAACCCAAAAAAGCTCAATTATTCAACGACTGCCTTGCCGATGTGTACCGCTATATCCTGCACAACAAAGCAAGGGACCTTGTGTTTATTAAAGAAGAATTGGGTTTTATCAACGATTATTTTTCTTTACTTAAAATAAGATTTGAAGGGGCGGTGCAGCTACACATCAACATTGATGATGATTGGCTGAACCACTACCTGCTGCCTCCCATCTCATTGCAAATACTTATAGAAAATGCGGTAAAGCATAATGAGTTCAGTGATACACATCCGCTTACCATTAGCATTTCCGCTGCCGATGAACTGATAACAGTGCGCAATGATGTCCGGAGAAAGACGCTGAGAAAACCTTCTGGTAAAATTGGACTGCAAAACCTCCGGGAACGCTACCGCCTTATAACCGGAAAAGAAATAATCATTGAAGACAGCGGAACAGCTTTCACCGTTAAACTACCCGTTTTAAAAATCAGCTGATGAAAGTAATTATCATAGAAGACGAAAAACCAGCAGCAGAGAAACTGCAAAAAGCGATTCAAAAAGCGGATCCACTTATAGAAGTGATCGCTGTGCTGAATAGTATTGAATCTTCCATACAATGGCTGCAGCAATTTCCTATGCCGGAACTTATCTTTATGGATATTGAACTGACGGACGGCCTTTCTTTTAAGATCTTTGAAAAAACAACTATTACTTCTCCCGTCATCTTTTGCACGGCTTATGATGAATACTGGCAGGAAGCCTTTGAACACTGCAGCATAGATTATTTATTAAAACCCGTAAAACAACAGAAGCTGGAATCGGCCCTGAACAAATATGATAAACTGAAACAATATTTCACCGGCAATTTTCAGCAATTACTTCAATCACAGCAACCTGGCAATGGCAGTTATAAGAAAAGATTCCTGGTCAAAAGAGGAACGGACTATGTCAGTATCAGAACAGAGGAGATCGCCTATTTCTATGCCGCCCATAAATTGGTTTGCCTGGTGGACACCAAAAAACAGAAATTCATTTTGGACCAATCTTTATCCGATATTGAAAAACAACTGGACCCTTCCCAATTTTACCGGGTAAACCGAAAGTACCTGGTACAGCTGACCGCCATTAAAAAGATCAGTGCCTATCCTAAAAGCAAGCTGCAACTGGAGCTGGAACCATCAATAAATGATGATGTTATCATCAGCCAGGAAAATGCTTCCGCCTTTAAAGAATGGATGGGAAACTGATAAAGAAGCAACCCCGTCCATATTCCATATTGAAAGGGTGAAAAAATATTTTTCCGGATTTTTTCCCCAACACCCTGTGTAATCCTTCCGGAGGGAACATCCATAGTCCAAAGTATTCCCATGCAACAGCGGATCTACTCCCTTGACCCCCGGTATTTCCAGGTCATCTTCCAGGCCATCTTTTTAAGTTATGGCCTTTTTTATCTTCATTGGTCAGCAGACTGGATGCACTACATCATCAGCATTGGCGGCTGTTTATTCTTTCAGTATTCAGCTGACTCCATTAAAGCAAAGCGTTTTTTAAAACCCGGCGAATTCAATCGCTGGGGTTTCAGTGTGCTCATCAGTGCTATGAGCCTTTGCCTGTTATTAAAAGTCAATCACTGGACAGTCAGTTTGCTCGCTGCCTTTATTACTGTTGCTTCAAAATATATTTTCCGATTCAATCACAAACATATTTTCAATCCTTCCGCTATCGGCATTGTAGCAGCCATTTATCTTACTAATAATGCCTGGCTCAGCCCCGGCCAATGGGGAAGTAATACTGTTATACTGTTTGGTGTAATTACACTGGGCACTATCGTGGTAACAAGAGTGCAAAAGCTGGATGTGTCCTTAGCCTTCCTGCTCACCTTTGTCGGCTTACTGTATTGGCGCCAGGTGTATGTGCTGGGATGGCCAATGGATCATTTTATGCACTCGGTAAGTACCGGCAGCCTGTTGCTCTTTACCTTCTTTATGATCAGCGATCCGAGAACATCTCCCAATCACCCGGTAGCAAGAATAATCTGGGCAGTGGGCATT
>JBEBIF010000757.1:0-1142 GCA_040080515.1 Chitinophagaceae bacterium
AGTTTCCTGCATTCGTAAGGTCTTCTATCGTGCAGTTCGCATTTACTTCATCAACCACAGGTGTTGATACAATCAATTCGGTAAGCCAGCTAAACGGAGTGTTTACAGCAGTCACTAAGTAATTAGTGTTATTCGCAGCACTGCCGGAAAAACGATAGCTATGCCCGGCAATAAAAAAACCGTCAGCATTGGTATCTGAAATAGTTATCCTGGATGTGGCGGCATAGAATGTACAATTACCTATTCTAAAACAATGCTCCTCCCGCAGGTTGCTCACCACATTGATCGGCAGATTCATTCCTGTTTTCCCCAATGCCATCGCCACAATAGTGGCCAGCCTTTTTTCATTCATAGGCACCGTGCCATCAAAATCTTTCAGCTCTCTCTCCTTCAGCGTTCCTAATCTGTCGGTCATCGTAATGTTCACTTCGTTCCGTTTATCCAGGAAAGGCTCACTCATATCATCCAGTATCGGGTACCCCTTCATCACAATGCGGCTGTTCTTGTATATCTCCACATAAAAACGGTCATCCCATTTTTCCCCCTTGCGGAATGTAGCCAGGTTGATGCTCCTATTACTGTGAAAACGAAGCACTGCCTGCTTCGCCTTTATTGTTTGAAATTTATCCGGATCATTATTCACAACAAATATGTCAAGCGGATGGCCGGTAGGTGTCAGGTATTCCGTTACCCCCAGCTCTTCAATTAGAAATGTTTCATCCAGTAGCGGATCAGCATAGTTTACAATGAACCGGTAAACATATTCTATACCATCCGGCACCGTTATCGTAGCAGGGCTGGCCAGGCCAGCAGAAGCATCTGTCCAGGTAGCACCATTATCGCTGCTGTATCCAATTGTAGTATCTGTAGCAGATGCGGGGATATTAGAAAAGAAAAAACGAACCTGCCGCAGACCCCCTCCTATCTGTTGTGTAAACACATTGATATTATAAGGATTGCCGCCGCCGCTTTGGTCAAACATCTTCACCAGCCAGCTCTGCTCTTCAGCATCCTTCCATTGCATCTTATAAACGTTATCAGACACAGAAAAAATAATTTGTATGAATAATAAAAACCACATTTTTTGTTTCTGTCATTCCAAACTCTCTGCTCCCTTCTCCACTTGTGGAGAAGGGTTGGGG
>JBEBIF010000758.1:0-1141 GCA_040080515.1 Chitinophagaceae bacterium
GGAGTATGATTACAGGATCCAAAAAGTAAGGAATAGTTTCTTTATGAGCTGGTTTGAAAAACAAAGGAAGATCCGTTTCTTACAGGAGCAACGTCAGCAGGAAATCAGGATGGTCTATGCAAAATTCAGCGATAGGAACAAACATGATAACCGGTATGACCGTCCGGGCCGTCGTTATTAAACAACATTGATACCCCATGATAAAAAAAGCCCCGCTAAGCGGGGTTTTTTAATAGTATACCAATCTGCAGTTTTACCACTTCTTCCATTATTAAATCTTTAATCTCCGCGGCAACTTATTCGGGTTATATTTGTTTCAATACAAACAAATAATACTTATGCCTGCTACAAAAGCCTATGCTGCCGAAAGTGCCACTACCCCTGTTGTTCCTTTTACCATTGAAAGAAGAAATCCCAAACCACATGATGTGCAGATAGAGATACTCTACTGCGGTGTGTGCCATAGCGACCTGCACTTTGTCCGCAACGATTGGGGCATGTCCGTGTACCCTATTGTTCCCGGTCATGAAATTGTGGGCCGTGTTACCGCCGTGGGTGATCATGTAAAAAAATTCAAGGTCGGCGACCTTGCCGGTATCGGCTGCCTGGTAGATAGCTGCCGGGAATGTGATAACTGCAAGGAAGGGTTGGAACAATATTGCAGCGGCGGTGCTGTGTTCAGCTATAATGGCAATGAACGGGATGGCAGCGGCAATACCTATGGTGGCTACAGCAAATCAATCCTTGCACATGAAGACTTTGTGCTGCATATATCAGATAAACTTCCATTAGATGCCGTGGCTCCTTTGCTTTGTGCCGGTATCACCACTTACTCCCCGCTTCGCCACTGGAAGGTGGGCAAGGGAACAAGAGTGGGTGTGTTAGGATTGGGTGGACTGGGTCATATGGCGGTGAAGCTGGCTGTGGCCATGGGTGCGGAAGTAACCATGCTCAGTCATACCGCTGCCAAAGAAGCAGATGCAAAAAGATTAGGTGCTCACAAATTTATATTGACCAGCAATGAAGAACAGATAAAATCAGTGACCGGTTATTTTGATTTTATACTCGATACCGTTTCAGCAGAGCATGATTATAATTTTTATATTGGCCTGCTGCGCACCAATGGGGTGATGGTCTGTGT
>JBEBIF010000759.1:0-1135 GCA_040080515.1 Chitinophagaceae bacterium
AATAAGAAGACGGCCGGATACCATGTGCATCACGGAAGACAAAACCAATGCCGTTACCTGTCATCCCGCCCACATGAAAACCTCCATCGAACAGAGGTAATGCTTTTTTCAACACTGCTTTTATATCCATATGATGCGGTGATGTCTCATCTGCTTTCAACAGGAAATGATGAATCACTTCCATCATTGCTGCCAGGTCGCTTTGCCGTTGAAATTCTCCGGGGTCTATATTGACGAGTGAAAAAAGTTCTTCCGTATTAACTAAATTGAAATTGCCTGCTAAAGCAAGATTTCTTGCCGGAATAGTACCTCTTTTTAAGAATGGATGACAGAATTCATCATTGTTTTTTCCCTGTGTGCCATAGCGAAGATGTCCCAGTAATAATTCGCCCATAAAACGGATATGACCCTTCATTAAGCCCGGATGATTTTTAATATCAGGATTGAACTTTACCAGTTCATCTACTTCTGTGCCTATTTTTCTGAAAACATCAGCGATGGGTTGCGGCGTTGCACTCCGGATACGGTGTAAAAAGGGATACCCCGGTTCCACGTTTAGTTTAACTGCGGCTACCCCGGCACCGTCTTGCCCACGGTTGTGTTGTTTTTCCATCAGCAGGTACAACTTATTAAGCCCCCACAGCACTGTACCATACTGTTGCTGGTAATAAGAGAAGGGTTTCCGTAGCCGGATGAATGCCAGTCCGCATTCATGTTTGATTGGGTCGCTCATATGTGAAACCAGCTTTCGCAATCCCGATAACTACCTGCCTCTCTGCAGGCAAGGTCGGAACGGCAGACGAGCCGCAAAGGTAGGAGATAACGATTATATGATTACATTAATTCATTGTCTTCCCCGGTAACTTCAACCGGTATAATGACGGAAAGACGGCAGCCATTGCCCGGAGTAGAATCTATCTCTACGCTGGCATTAAAGAGAGCGGCCCGGTTGCTGATATTACTGAATCCCTGCCCCTTTTTTGTGTGTGCCGGATCAAATCCTTTTCCATTATCTGTAATGCCGAGGATAATGGATTCGGCATCTGATTCTAACTTAATTTGTATCAAGCTGGCTTCTGCATGACGGACTATATTATTCACCTGCTCCTGAATGATTCGAAAGATCATTAATTTT
>JBEBIF010000242.1:0-5606 GCA_040080515.1 Chitinophagaceae bacterium
ACCTGATACAGGGAGCCACAGCCCCGGGCCAGCACCCTAAAAATACACACCTGTGTTTCAGCGTAGCTTCCGTAGAAGACTTTACCCGCCTGCTGCAAAAAAAGAATATTGAATATGAGAACTGGGCGGGAGAAAAAGGGGCCATTACCACCCGGGTGGATGGGGTAAAGCAGGTCTATTTTAAAGATCCCGATGGCTATTGGCTGGAGATCAATGATGCAAAAGAATAAACGGAGAAATTCCAAAAAACAAACACCAAATTCCAACCCGGAGAACGTGGAATTTGGAATTTTGTCCGTTAGCATTTCCCTTTGGGATTTTAATCAGCCTCTCCGGCTTATCTTTGCTGCCCTTAAAGAACAAATATGAAGTTTTACAATCTCCTCATAAAATACCGGCTTTGGATAGGTATCGTACTGGTGGCCCTGGGCATTTATGTAAACTATGCCGCCAGTTTCTGGCCGGCCTTCCCCCTTTATCTCGTTGGGGTTATTTTAATTTTAGGTCATTTCTTCTTTGGCCCGCTCCGCCTGATACAGCAATACATGGAAAATGGCGATATGGACGGTGCTGAAAAAGTACTGGCCTCGGTGAAGTTTCCCAACCTGCTTTACAAACCGATCCGCTCTGTATATTATACCTTACAAGGCAACATTTCCATGATGAAACAGGATTTTGTGGGCGCTGAAAAAAGTATGAAGAAGGGGCTTGACCTGGGCATGCCAATGAAGGAAGCAGAAGGCGCCAGCCTGTTGCAAATGGGAATGCTGATGATGCAAAAGAATGACCTGAAACAAGCCGAAAATTATATCCGCTCCGCTATCCGCAAAGGATTACCCGACAAGGAAAATGAATCTGCTGCCTACCTGCAGATGTGCAGCATCATGATGAATAAAAGAGAATTCAGGGCGGCAAAAGATTTTTTCAGAAAAGCCAAAGCATTAAGGCCTACCACTCCTCAAATTGTGGATCAGATAAAACAGATTGAAAAGTATATCTCCCGGATGCCGGGTTAAGTTTACTGGTTAAAAAGTAAAGACCCGTAATTGTTCTCCGCTGCGGAAACTTTCATTCCTTTCACGCAATTGTTGTTTGAAAAACATTAACCCTTAAACTATTAAACTGTTTCCCCCTACCTCAATTCTTCCGGCAATATTCTTTTTATTTCTTCCAGTATGATCTCTGGCGCTGTTTGAACTAATCGCCGTTCCATTACCCGCTTGCTGTCGGCATAGCCTCTTGCATTATTTCCATTGGTAACAGTGATCACATTATTAAAGCAGAATATCTTTTTTGAGCCAGCCCTAACTGTTATACCGGCATATCCCAATACCGAAGGCTGGCTTTGTGGTTCCGCTTCCGGAAGACTTTCAATAATCAGCAACAGTTTGTCATACTCCTTTGCTGCTATCTTCCACTGTGGATTGGGCCTGCCGGAGTAGATACAAACTGTTGCTGTTATTTTTTTTTGACTATCCAATTTTTATATGGCCATGAAGCACCTGCATAAAAGTACAAAACTGTGTGTACGGTCCCCTGTCTGCCGTGCGGGGGTCGGTGATCAGGTTATTTGAATTGTCTGTTATAGTAGCTGCTGTAGATCCCGGTTTGTGGCTCCACCTTCCATTGGGTCCTTTGCGGAACCAGTGATAATCATAATCCGGCGCCACCACTAATGCCACCAGGTGTCCTTTCTTAGGACATTTATTATCTGCCAGCGGAAGATCGACCAGCTGATCTGCAATAGCTCCGTCTTTAGCACTGCGCTGGCCTGCTGCCACCGTACATCCGGAAAGTGAAGTGTACTGCTGACCTGATGCTCTGCCAGGCTGCGCAAAAGTATTCGTACGGTAATTGCTTGCATAGTTGTAGCAGTTGTTACCAAATTGTATCGTACCAGCATCATTCCACCAGGCAATGTCCGGATCGGGGGCACACTGGCAGGGATTGAATAGTATTGGTGGCCAGATGGGGTATGGTACCATAATGATCTTTTCCCAGTCTTTCTTAAATCGTTTGATCTCTTTTTCCAGGTAGGTTTTAAAATCTTTTCGGTTGGGAACCCCGGTAAAGCGGCTTAGTTTACTAAAGAGAAAACTTTCCACTCCTGCTCCGTCCATATCGGAAAAGCTATCCGTACCAAACATATTGGCATGGGTCACCTGCATCCGGGAAGGATGTTCTTTTGAAGCTTTGTCCAGTTGCTCTACAATAATACCCCGGAAGCCCAGGTTAGAAGGTGGCTGTATGCTTTTGCTCGTCACCTTTTTCATTCTGCCCGAAGGGCTGATACTGTCTAATAATTTTTTGGCATCTCCATCGCTTACAAGCAGTTCCGGGTTAGGCCGGCCGCTAAAAATGTCCAGTGTGATCTTTAATCTCATAAAACAAGGTTTAAGGTTTTTAAAAAATTAAAGTTAAGCTGGTGTAACAGTAAAGTCAATACCACGAAATGAGTATTCTTCTACCCTAAAAGGGTTAGTACAGCATTATTTCTGTTGCAGGAACAAAAAAAACCGGCTGGGATAGCCGGTTTTTATATCATAGTAAACAATTACTTAATTCAGTTTTTCAAAATGTGCATCCAGCCGTTTATCTTTCTTATAGTATTCCATGATCAGTACCTGCCCTTGCTTTGCAGGTAATACCCATGATCGGCTGGCATCTGATTTAGTATTCAGCTTATCAACGGTGATCTTTCCCTCGTTATAACTGATGGAGTTGAAGGTGCTGCCTTTATAATCCTTGTCTTTTACATAATCTCCGTAACAAACAGTGAATGAAGAGTTGTCCTTATTGGTTTGTGTATAAGAATAATCAAATTCACCATAGGTGTATTTTACCAACTTCCCGATTAACGGGGTACTCACAAATTCATAGCCGCTTTTCAATTCCACACTGTTGGAATTTTTTTCATATATCTTGGCTTCTTTTACATTAAAATCTTTGTCAAATTTCAGCAGCAGCATGTCTGTTACTTTGATCTTCAGTACACTGATATTGCTTCTGGCGCTGAGTATTTTTGCAGCCACACCCAACCCGCTCACTACTTTTTTATACCCTTCTCCGATTGCATAAATATTGCCATCCGATGTTTGCAGGATATTGTGCAGGTACATAAAACCAAAATCCTCAATATTACCTTTGGAACTAACTTTCAGAAATTTACCCATGTCCGTTTCCCAGGAACAATATTTCTCGCTTAGTATCTTTCCTTTTTCATCAATACCCCAAAAAGCAAAACCCAGTGATTTGTCTTTTGAAATATTTCCATCCGGGTTAAAATACTCTCCATAGATATAGGCCTTCCCTTCATTCAGCAGCGACATACTGGCAGGATAGAACCGGTATTTACCATCCGTTGGTTTTTCAAATACCTGCTTGCCCGTTTCCAGGTTCAGACCGATCATATAAGAATCCGGCTTTTGATCAAAGGCGCCACCAAACCGCAATACCTGGAAATACACCACCCCATTAAAATAGCCCAGGTAATCACCTACAAACCGCTTACCCCCTTCTGTAGGTGTAAACGTCCATTGCTTTCTTTTTTCTGTGGAAAAATAATCTACCTGGAAGGTGTAGTCTTTATCTTCCCGGCTGGGCATATTAGAAATAAATCCTTTCCCTTCGATCGGGTATAATCCTTTGTACGTTTGCTCATCATCATCCATAGCGAGGTACGACATTTCAAGAAACCTTTTTTCCTTTTTGGTCAGTTCCCGGTTATAAGTATAAGGTTTCTTTTTACCATCCGCCCCGTACACCTGGTATTCAAATGTTTTTTCTTTTTCATTATAGATCAAAAAGATCAGGTCGGTTCCGTTGAAAGAGGATTCCAGTATGGTCACATCTTTCGAGTCCTGGAACTTGATCTCTTTCAGCACCGCCAGGTTATTGTCCCGGATACTTAAAGTATATTCATTGGTTTTCTTATCTATTTTGTCACTTACATAAAAGAAGTAGTAACCCTTTACATCAGTGCCTTCTTTAATAGCATCTGAAGTACGCATTGCCGATCGGCGGATATTGGTAATTGATGTTGATTGTGCAGTTACCGATAAAAATGCCAGTAAAAAAAGTCCGGTGGAAAGAAGTGTTTTCATGTGCTGTAATTTGGTTCAAGATAGTTGTTACTTTTTATTTTGTTGTGCTTTTTGCAGTTCTTCTTCAAAGCCTTTGTACCCTGTCATTTGCAGTTGGTAATAGTTGCAAAACTGGTAATTGAGTTCGGCTATTTCATCCAGTCTCAACCGGTCGATCATACGGAGCAGCAGGTTATAATCCTCCCGGTTACGCCGGTTTTCCTTAGCCGTTACTTTGCCGATCTCATGTTTTTCCTGGCTTTCATATACTTCATTGAGTGCCCGGGCAATGGAATAAATGGCAAAAGGTACGTTCACGTCGTTTTGCAGCATCAGCAGGCTGTAGTATAAATTCCTCGTCAGGTTCTTATCTCTGAATTCCTGTTCTGTCATCTCTACAAAGAAATCCTTTTTCAGTTTTTTAAACAGTGGTTCATTTACCAGGAATGCTTGCCCGGTGCTGTTCATCTTTATAGAATCTTCCAGCAGTATGATCCGGATGTCGCAATCCGGGTGTGTTTTCAGTGAGTCCCGTTCCTTTTTTGTCAGCGGAGAATCATCCTCTTTCATCTGGCTGAATATGGCGGATTCTTTTTGTATCCATCTCTTCTTAAACGGATATTCTTTGAAGTTAAATACCTGCTCTACACTGATCGGGCGATACAGCAGCGAGTCGTCCACCCTATCCAGCATCTTCAAACAGCTTATAATACCATTACAATCGTAGCCTGTTTTTTTCATGAACTGAAAAGCATACCGGTCCGCTTCTGCTTCATTAGCACGGCTGTGCCTGCGGTTGTCAAACGCCAGGTTCTTAAATAACGCCTCTAACTGCTGACCGATCCGAAATTCCTCTTTGGACAATCGCTTTAGTTCCAGTTTAAAGGCTTCGCTGTTTACGGTTTCCACATTCTTTTTAATATCCTTATCACCATGCTGGAGGTAATAGTGTGCCAGTTCATGACAAAGTACAAATACCAGTTCCGCTTCATTCTCCAGAAAAACCATCAACCCCGCATTTACCACCAGGGTGCCTTCACCCATGCTGTATGCATTTGGCCACCAGTCGCGGGAAAAGACCAGCCTCACCTGCAAATCCTGCAACTCTTTATTAGAATCGGTAATTTTTTTAAGTATCCCTTGCAGGTATTCATGCGGCTCTTTGGCAGAAACGGTACGGCTGCTTTGCAAAACGGCAGATACACCGTTGAAACGGCTTTCATAAACCCGTTTGTAATCATCTTTATGTTCATTACCTATGGAACTTAAAAGGGTCTTTTGCTTTTGCAGGGCCTGCTCATAAAAACTTTTCCTCAGGATAGTATCATCCTGCTGAAATTCATACACCGGTTGCAACTGGGAAAAACCGCTTATAGATATAGCGAGAAAAAATAGGGGTAACAGAACCTTTATAACCGTATCCTTCATTTGAATTTATGTGCGAAGGCCCAAATATAGGCAAGCCGGAGCTCAATTCAAATCAGGCTTGATGCAGGTCAATTCCGGCGTTTTTCACTACTGCCA
>JBEBIF010000760.1:0-1134 GCA_040080515.1 Chitinophagaceae bacterium
GATGTGTATAAGAGACAGGGATACACTCTTCGTTTTCTTCTCCGGGTTGCACCCGGAGCTACTGACATTGAACCCCTATCGGGGTTCGGAGTATTCCTCTTTTCCTCATTCTCTCTTTTAATCTCTTAGCCCCAATCTCTTAGCTTATGCCACTTTCTCATCCAACTGAAACTCTTTTTCCATCACCCGGCACTTGTATGCTTGCTGTATAACATAACTCAAACTATCTTCCCAATTCTTTTTGAATTCCACATTATCCAATGACCTTAATGCCACCACCTCCGCCGCTGTACCGCAGAAGAAACCTGCATCTGCACCACGCATTTCTTCAGGAGTAAAAAATCTTTCTTCTACCGGTATGTTCAGTTCATTACATATTTCCATCACCGTGGCCCTTGTTATACCCGGAAGTATATTTCCTTTAGGAGCCGTGTAAAGCACTCCTTCATTTTCATAAAAGATATTGGCGCCGCTGCTTTCGGCTACATGGCCGTTGCTGTCCAGCACCAGCGCTTCATCAAATCCATTGTCCTTAGCTTCCTCGCAGGCAAGGATCGAATTCACATAGTGCCCACTCACTTTTGCATCCACATGAAATGCATCTGCATTCGGGCGGCGATAGGAGGAGGTCATGACCCGCATTTTATTACTCATATACCCGTTTGTCCATTCCCAGGCTTCTATGGCGAGGTAACATTCTTTGGCTTTTGACAAGGCCATATTAGGCGAGCACAGTACAATAGGCCGGATATAAGCATCCATAAAATTGTTGCGACTTAGTACTTCATAGGTTAGCTCCGCCAGTTGTTCCGTTGAGTACCTAAACGGCATTTTCATCACTTCAGCGGAGTGGCGAAGGCGATCATAATGTTCTTTTCCTTTGAACATTTTGGTGCCGCCATTGATCGGGTAGGAGCGGATGCCTTCGAATACGGAATAGCCATAGTGCAGCGACTGGCTGTAGAGGTCAGTTTTTGCCTCAGCAGCTTTAACAAACTGCCCGTTAAAATAGATCACTGTGTTTTCGTTGTAATACATAATTGCCTCCTCTAAATCTCCTCCAAAGGAGGAGACTTCTGGTCGTTTAAAAATTAGGTTTCCTTCCAGGTTGTCAGGCTCTCCGTAAGCCCCTCC
>JBEBIF010000761.1:0-1132 GCA_040080515.1 Chitinophagaceae bacterium
GCGTTATATCAAACAACTGGAGAATAAAGATCTTTCATTGAATACCTCGATGATCTCTCTCGGAAGTTGTACGATGAAACTGAATGCAGCTTCTGAAATGATGCCGCTTAGCTGGAGGCAATGGAGCAATATTCATCCTTTTGCACCGGCGGATCAAACAGAAGGATATAAATATGTGTTGGATGAACTGAGTGAATATCTCTGCGAGATCACTGCATTCGATGCATGCAGTTTACAACCCAACAGCGGAGCACAGGGAGAATATGCAGGTCTTTTAACGATCAAAACTTATCATGAAGCCAATGGCGATCATCACCGTAATGTGATGCTGATACCTATCTCTGCACATGGAACTAACCCTGCATCGGCTGTAATGGCAGGAATGAAAGTGGTGGTAGTAAAAGCATTGGAGAATGGTTATATAGATGTGGAAGACCTGAAGGCAAAAGCTGCACAATACAGCAAAGATCTTTCCGGTATCATGATCACTTACCCGAGCACCTACGGTGTGTATGAAGAAACAGTGAAAGAAATTACTGATATCATTCACCAGCATGGCGGGCAGGTGTATATGGATGGTGCCAATATGAATGCACAGGTTGGATTGACCGCCCCGGGTTTGATCGGCGCTGATGTCTGTCATTTGAATTTGCATAAGACATTTGCTATCCCGCATGGCGGTGGTGGCCCCGGCATGGGACCTATATGTGTGAAATCGCACTTAACACAATTTTTACCAGGTCACACGTCAATGGTGAATGGTGAATCGTCAATTCACGATTTGCCATTCACGATTCACGGGGCGGTAAGCGCCGCTCCCTATGGAAGCGCAAGTATTCTCCTTATCAGTTATGCCTATATAAGGATGCTGGGCAATGAAGGTGTGAAAGCTTCTACCGAATATGCTATTCTCAATGCCAACTACATGAGAGCAAGACTGGCGAGTTCATTTGATATTCTTTATACCAATAATAATGGCCAGTGTGCACATGAATTCATTGTTGATCTGCGGCCATTTAAAAAATTGGCAGAAATAGAAGCAGAAGATGTGGCAAAAAGATTGATTGATTATGGATTCCATGCGCCAACCATGAGTTTTCCTGTTCCGGGAACCATCATGATCCTGTCTCTT
>JBEBIF010000243.1:0-5565 GCA_040080515.1 Chitinophagaceae bacterium
CTGCAGAAATTGCCCAAAAAATGGAGATCAGTCCCCGTACCGTAGAAGCCATCAAAGACCGGCTGATGGAACGCTTCGGCAGCAAGAACACGGCAGGGTTGGTGTTTTTTGCAGTAAAGAATAACCTAATTGATTAAATCCCAAAATACAAATCACAAATTCCCGCACCAGAAATGAGGATCGGCATATTTTCTCCTTTCCACATTTCCACATTCTAAAACACCATTTCCGGTATCTCACCTTCCACAATTAGTTTACCGGCCGTTTTTGCTTTTATTTCTTCTACAGATACTCCCGGAGCTCTTTCCAATAATTTAAATCCGTCTGGTGTTACATCCAGCACTGCCAGGTCGGAAACGATCTTCTTTACACACCTTACCCCCGTAAGCGGTAAGCTGCATTGGGGCAGTAGTTTTGATTCTCCTTTGGGATTGCTGTGCACCATTGCCACAATGATATTTTTGGCGCTGGCCACCAGGTCCATGGCGCCACCCATTCCTTTTACCATCTTGCCGGGTATCTTCCAGTTGGCAATATCTCCATTCTCACTCACTTCCATGGCTCCGAGTACGGTAAGGTCCACTTTGCCAGCCCGTATCATTCCAAAACTCATAGCCGAATCAAAAAAAGCAGAGCCGGGTACTGTCGTTATCGTTTGCTTGCCTGCATTGATCAGGTCAGGATCTTCTTCTCCTTCAAATGGAAAAGGCCCCATGCCCAACAATCCATTCTCACTTTGCAACACCACATTAATTCCCTGCGGGATATAGTTAGCCACCAGCGTTGGAATACCGATCCCAAGATTCACATAGTACCCATCCTTCAACTCCTTTGCAATCCGCTGTGCTATTTGTTCTTTGCTTAGGCCCATACCAATTAACTATTAAACTAATTAACCAAAAACTTCTAAACTTTCCTCCTCACCGTCCGCTGCTCTATCCTTTTCTCATAATTCACTCCCTGGAATATCCGGTGTACATAAATACCGGGAGTATGAATACTGTTGGGGTCTAATGCTCCCGCAGGCACCAGTTCTTCCACCTCTGCAATGGTTATTTTTCCCGCCATTGCCATCAACGGATTAAAGTTGCGGGCCGTTTCCTTATAAACAAGATTGCCGTCCGTATCTCCCCTCCAGGCTTTTACAATAGCAAAGTCTGCATCAAAAGCATATTCCAGCAAATACTCTTTGTTATTAAACGTACGGGTTTCTTTGCCGGCAGCCACTTCTGTACCCACACCGGCTGGTGTAAAGATTGCCGGCATGCCATATCCGGCAGCCATACAGCGGGTGACCAGTGTTCCCTGCGGTATCAGCTCCACTTCCAGTTCGCCACTCAGCAGTTGCCGTTCAAATTCTGCATTCTCTCCCACATAAGAGGAGATCATCTTTTTTACCTGCCGCTGCTTCAGCATCAGTCCTATGCCAAAATCATCCACACCTGCATTATTGGAAATACAGGTCAATTGCCGGATGCCTTTTTGTACCAGCGCAGTAATACAATTCTCCGGTATTCCGCACAGGCCAAATCCTCCCAGCATTATTACGGCACCATCTGGTATATCCTTCACGGCGGCAGCAGCATCAGGTACTACTTTATTCATTGAAATTATTTGTGAAGTAAAATTAGGGAACTTGAAACAATGACCACCTCTATTCTGCTACTTTGGGTGGCAGTCTTTTTCTTGCTGGCAGACTGTCCGGGTGACCGGCGGGTGCAGAAGGAACATGATCTGATGAATCCGCCAGTCGCATTGCCGGTGGTTCAAACTTTCTTTTGGAGATAGAATCGAGTATCACCTTCAGTTGTCCGGGGTGAAACTGGTAGTAATCAAAACTTTTTTGAAATTCTTCTTTGGTGATCTGGTGAAAGCCTAATATCTGTTCATACAACTTTATACTTTCCTCGTCTTTCTTTTTAGCGGTATCCTTATTCAAAACGTATTCTGTAAGAAACTGGTCGGCCCGCATCATATCCCACAGCAGGGCCTGCATTTTTGCAGGAGGCAGCACATCACCGGGTACGCTGTCTTTGCTTTTACAACCAGTAATAATCAATAAGGTGAAAAAAAACAATAAGGCTGTTCTCATTTTAATTCCCGGTAAGCGGCAGCATTAGTAAGATCGATCCGTGCCAAAATGTCTTTGGCCCTTGTTTTCTGCTCGGCAGTTGCTTTGCTGAAAACCTTTACCAGTTCGTTTCCCTTTCCCTGGAAAAAGAACTGCAGTATCATGGAGTTGGGATTTTCATTATTTACGGTATTCAAAAAATTGAGACAGTTGAGAATGCCATTTCGTCCCGCATCTTCATTTTCATAAAATATATCCATACCGGAACGGTAATAGGCAAAGATGGCATCATGCACCAGGGCAAACCGGTTGCTGTTCAGGTTTTCTGCCAGCCAATACCGGTTTCGCTGACTTTCAAAGGACCGCCAGCCCTCAATTTCCTTTCTTTCCGGGGCATTATTTACAATATTCCACGCCTTTTGAAAATACGCATCACCGCCTTTCATTGAAAAGGAATCATAATCCAATCCCAGTATGATGTTTACATAATAAGCCAGCACCGCTGTAAGGTTGGCCACCAGCGGATCATTACCCTGTACCCTGTTCTCATTGAACTCCACCGGTTGAAATTCCACATAGCGGAATGCGATATACTCATCCTGGAAATTCATGATGGGGGAATCATAGTTGGTATTAAAGATCGGGCGGGCTGCCTGGATGGTCAGCTTTCCTTTAAACACATTATTGCCAAGGTCCTGCTCAATGGTAAGTAAAAAATTACACTGGATCTTTTCAGATGGCTGAAATGCATCATTGGTCCAGCGGCGGTTATTTAAAAAATTGGTCAGCGCTGTCTGCAGCGTCAGGAATATTTTCTTATCTACCTGTGTGCTCACCTTACTGGTGATAACAGAAAGACGGGCCTGCAGTTCCTGTCCCTGTACTGCCAGGGAGCTGATAACAAATGCCGCAACGGCAATAATTTTTTTATGCATAATAAAGTCGGATTATGGTGTCAACAATATCTTTTGCCACTTCTGTTTTAGACTTGACAGCAAAGTTTATTTCTTCACCCCCTTTATCGAAAATAGTGATCTTATTGGTATCATGTCCAAACCCTGCTCCGGCATCATTGATCGAGTTCAGTACGATCATATCTGCCTGTTTGCTTTTCAGCTTTGCAAGTGCATGTTCTTTTTCATTCGTTGTTTCCAGTGCAAATCCCACCACTACCTGTCCTTTCTTTTTCTTTTCACCCAGGCTTTTAAGTATGTCTTTTGTTTTGATCAGGGCCACCGTCATCTCTTCTTCCTTCTTCTTTAACTTCTCCGTTGCTTTTGTTAGCGGAGCATAATCTGCCACAGCCGCGGCCATCACTGCGATATCGCTTGTCTCAAATACTGCTGTGCAGGCGTCATACATTTCTGCTGCAGTAGTTACTCTTTTCAACTGTATGCCATTGGCCGAAAAATCAAGTGATGCGGGCCCCAGCACCAATGTCACATCTGCACCTCGTTTATACAGTTCTATTGCTATGGCCACTCCCATTTTGCCGGAGGAATGATTGCCAATAAAACGAACAGGATCAATAGCTTCGTATGTGGGGCCGGCGGTTACCAATGCTTTTTTACCCGCCAGCGGACCGGTCAAAAAAAAATTGGTCAGCAGGTAGTCCATTATCTGCTCCGGTTCAGCCATCCGCCCATCACCCACCAGGCCGCTGGCCAGTTCGCCTTTTTCCACTGGTATGATGCGGTTACCAAACTGGGACAGTTTGTCCAAATTCTCTTTGGTACTGGTATGCAGCCACATATCCTCATCCATTGCTGGTGCCACCACTACAGGGCAGGTGGCTGAAAGATATACTGCCAGCAGAAGGTTGTCGCAATGGCCATGTGCCATTTTTGCCAGCGTATTGCAGCTTAGCGGGGCAATCACCATCACATCGGCCCACCGGCCCAGTTGTACATGATTGGCCCAGCTTTGCTCTTCAAACAGATCCACGAGGACCGGGTTTTTGCTCAGGGTACTTAGGGTAAGGGGAGAAACAAAATCTTTTGCAGCCGGGGTCAATATCACTTTTACGTCGGCACCTGCCTTTACCAGCAGACGCACGAGCAAAATGGATTTGTAGGCGGCAATGCTGCCTGTGATACCCAATACTATTTTTTTGCCCTGTAACATGCGTTCTCAAAAGTACATTTAAAAAGCAAAAGCGACCAGTTGAAAACAAGTCGCTTTTGTATTTTAATGAAATGATTATTTAGCTGAAAAGCTCATCATCACCCTTGCGGAAATATATTTTATCCTCCATAAACTCCTGGGTGGCCAGCAATGCGGGGTTAGGCATTCTTTCATAAGCCCGGGATATTTCTATCTGCTCTTTGTTCTCATGGATCTCTTCCAGGCTGTCGGTATGGCTTGCAAATTCTTCCAGTTTATTATGCAGCTCTTCCTTCAGGGAAATATTGATCTGGTTGGCCCTTTTCCCAACGATAGAAATGGATTCATACAGGTTACCGGTTTTGGCCTTGATATCATCCAAGTTACGGGTTTCCACATTGTTGGTAATGCCTGCACTAAGCTGGCGTCTTAATTTGCTCATTGCCTAATTTTTTAATGTTTGATTGCGATAAGTTCAAAAATTCATCTGCTTCTTTCTTCAATTTACTATCGGGGAAACGGTCGGTAAATTCATTGCATTCGTTTACTACCTGTTCAAACCGTTCTACCTGCTTTTCTTCCACACTCATTTCTGCAAACCGGTAATACGATTTGATGATCCATAATTTATACTCATCCGCCCTCATGGATTCCGGGTAGCCATTCAATAAGTTGGTAAAGGCCACTCCTGCGGCCCGGAACTGGCCCAGGTCATAATACAATATGGAGCTTTTATAATCCTTCATTTCCAGTTTTGCCCTGCATTGATCAATGATCTCCGTTGCTTCCTTATTCCTCACAGAACCCGGGTGGGTATTAATAAATGTCTGCAGCATTCCCATTGCCTTTATCGTATTCGTTTGGTCCAGCTCTGCCTTGGGTGATTGCTTAAAATAAGTGTAGGCCCTCATATAGTCCACTTCTTCTGCTTTGGGACTATTGGGGAATATTTCCATATACGTCTTGAACAGGTTTTCTGCATTCAGGTAGTCTCCCTGGTAATAAGCACAATAGGCATACTTATAATAGATGTCCTCAAATTCTTTTCCTGTTTTATAATACGGCATCACATCCTCATACACCTGCTGCGCGTTGCTGTATTTCTTTTTAGCAAAATACTGTTCGGCTATGCGGAGCTTAAAAGCAGGATCCGGATTCTTAAGGATCTTGGTCATACTTTTGCTTCCCCCGCAACCTGCGAGCAAAACAATGATCAGCAACAACCAGCTGTATTTCAACAGCGCCTTAATTCCATTATTTTTTACTACGAAATTTCTACTATTCATAAAGGGTGTGCAAAGTTAACAGATAGCTGCAAAACTTACGTAAAAAAGATAGAAAGCCAAAGGCGGGCAGTTAAGATTTTGATAATAGGGAGCACGGATAAAGGG
>JBEBIF010000244.1:0-5564 GCA_040080515.1 Chitinophagaceae bacterium
TTTCTCCCCCTTCGCTAAAGCTACGGAGGACAAGGAGGTCCCGAGCGGATTCGAACCGCTGTACGAGCTTTTGCAGAGCTCTGCCTAGCCACTCGGCCACAGGACCAGTTTATTTTCAAAAAGAGCTTTTGCAGTGCCCTGCCTATCCGCCGCGGCGGACACAGGACCAATAAGAATGAAGAACAGATGAACAAGGAATTTTGAATGTTGAAGTGCTGCCATTGAAAATCCGCACCTGGTTTATCAAAAGACCTAAATTTCAGATTTTAAAGCTAACGAGTTAGATTTGAACCTGAAAGGTGGCGAAGATACATTTTTGGATCAAATTTCTGTCATTCAAACCGTAAAAATATGAGCCGCATTGCTGAATCTGAGTTAATTATCAATCCCCGCGGGGCCGTATATCACCTGGACCTGCGGCCGGAAGAAATTGCCGGCACCGTTATCACCGTGGGCGATCCCGACCGGGTGAAGGAAGTGAGCAAATACTTTGATTCTGTGGAAGTAAAACGGCAACACCGGGAATTCATCTCTCACACCGGTATGGTGGGTAAGAAAAGACTGACCGTTCTTTCGTCCGGCATTGGCCCGGATAATATTGATATCGTAATGAATGAACTGGATGCGCTGGTGAATATTGATTTTGAGACCCGGGAGATCAAAAAAGAACTGCGGTCCATTAATATTATACGCATCGGTACGTCCGGCTCGCTGCAAGCGGATATACCGGTGGATAGTTTTGTGGCGTCCACCCACGGCCTGGGCGTGGATAACCTGCTGAACTTTTACCGGCATGAACATAATGAACAGGAAAAAGAACTGCTGCAATCGTTCATCACCCATACACAGATTCACGGCCAGATAGGTCAGCCCTATATCACCAACGGCGCTGCTTCGCTGATCAAACATTTTGTAACCAATTTTCACCAGGGCATTACGGTTACCTGTCCCGGGTTTTATGGTCCGCAGGGAAGGATACTCCGGTTGGGCGTCCGCAATCCTGATATGATCAACCGCCTTACTGATTTCCGTTTTGGTCAGCACCGTATCACTAATTTTGAAATGGAAACGTCGGCTATTTATGGATTAGGGAAGATGCTGGGACATAGTTGTCTTGCGGTTAATGCCATAGTTGCTAACAGAATTAATAAGGAGTTTTCCAAAGACGGTAAGGCGGCGGTAGAGAACCTTATCCGGCAATTCATTCAAATTTTTGCAGACAATATCTGATGATCTTACATTTCTATAAATACCAGGGCACCGGAAACGATTTCATTGTTGCTGACAACAGGAAGAATGAATACACGAATCTTACCACAGCACAGATCCATAAACTCTGCGACCGTCGTTTTGGTATTGGCGCTGACGGATTGATGCTGCTGAATGAAAAGGCCGGTTTTGATTTTGAAATGAAATACTATAATGCCGATGGTAAAGAAGGCAGCCTCTGTGGTAATGGCAGCCGCTGCATCATCAAGTTTGCTTACCATCTCGGCATCCACCGGGAACTGTACCGGTTCCTGGCCTCGGATGGCATGCATGAAGGGGAGATCGATATGGATGGGATCGTGTCACTTAAGATGAAGGATGTAAAGATCATCCGGAAGTTTCATAATGATTCTTTGGTGGATACGGGTTCACCCCATTACATTAAGATGGTGACCAACCTGGATAGCCTTGATGTATTTAAAAAAGGCTACGAGATAAGGCACAGCAAGGAATTTGAAGAAGAAGGGATCAATGTGAACTTTGTGGAACAGATGCGGGAGGTGGATAAGATATATGTCCGCACGTTTGAACGGGGCGTGGAAGATGAGACGTTTTCCTGCGGAACCGGTGTTACTGCTGCGGCATTGGTATGCTATCACAATGAGAACGGATTTAATGATGTGGAAGTAAGAACGCTGGGTGGTATGCTGACGGTAGAGTTTGACCGTATTGAGGATGGCACCTATGAAAATATCTGGTTGTGCGGGCCTGCGGAAAAAGTTTTTGAAGGAACGGTGGTTGTAAAGTGATATGGTAATGAGGCGGGCGGATTATTTACATGTCGCCCCGCTGGGGCTAAGGGAACGATTAACATCATCTTCTTTATTTCTACTGACATGCCGGCCCGATGGGCCTGAGGGAATGGTTGGCGTTTTTCATTGTTTCTACTGACATGCCGGCCCGATGGGCCTGAGGGAATGGTTAGCGTTTTTTATTGCTTCTTATATATCGCCCCGATGGGCTAAGGGGACGATCGACTTTATCTTACATTTGTTTCTACAACATGCCGGCCCGATGGGCCTGAGAGAATCGCTTTAGAGGAATGATTATATTATATGAACGGAAACCTTACAATAGCTGAAATAACCAATAAACTCCAGGAAGCGGAAACTGCCTTTCATCACTACTGTGCTGCATTGCCTGATGAGCAATTCTTTTTTCAGCCCGAAGGAAAATGGTCGCCTGCGCAACAGGTAAAGCACCTGGTGGTGGCCGCTAATATGAGCCGGCTGGCATTTACCCTGCCGCGGTTCATCGTTCGTTTGATAGCCGGCAAGCCGAACAGGAAATCCCGCAGCTATGAGGAACTGGTGGCAAAATATAAATTGAAACTGGAACAGGGTGGCCGTGCCAGCGGACGATTTGTTCCTAAACCGATACCTCCCTCCTATGGCAAAGAAAAATTACTGCTGCAATTCACCAGCGCTATGCATCGGTTTAGTAACGCTGTGAAAAAAAATCCGGACGAAGCTATGCCGGACAACTATCTTTCCCCGCATCCGTTGCTGGGTAAGATCACCCTGCGGGAACTGGGCTATTTCACTATTCATCACACCTGGCATCACCTCAGCAGCATTCAAAAGATGACGGGCGGATAAGCATAGTGGGCATTTTTTACCCGCCAAATGCCATTGGCCGCTTACCTTTGCGTGCCTGACAGAATAAAATGAGGACAGGCTGCCACCCGTGATCCACTATTTCAAAAATATTAACCAGCAAACCGTTGAGATCGACAAGCCGGAGAACGGCGTTTGGGTGAATGTACTGCCCCCGCTGAAACAGGAAGAATTTACCGAACTGTCGGAGGCACTGGAAATTCCCATTGACTTCTTAACCGACTCCTTAGACATTGATGAACGCAGCCGTTTTGAAGAAGATGATAATGTAAAGCTGATCGTTATCAAGACGCCTACTGAAAACAATTCTTTTAACGAAAGTGATGCGTATTATATTACCATTCCTATCTGTATCATCCTTACGCATAACCAGATCGTTACCGTAAACTCTTTTGAGAACACGGCGATCAAAAAATTCCTGAATACGTTTCAGAACCGTCACCCGGACAAGCGGAACATGATGGTGCTGAAGATCTTTGAGAAGATCGTTCAGAATTTTATGGACCACCTGAAAGAGATCAACCAGCGCCGTAATACCTTTGAACAACAACTGTACGACTCCAGCCGGAATGAACACCTGCTGGAACTGATGCGGATCCAAAAAAGCCTGGTGTACCTGGTCACCGCCCTCCGCTCCAACGAAATGCTGATGATGAAACTGGAACGGACCAACTTCCTGGCCCTTACGGAAGAAGAAAAAGAATTCTTTAATGACCTGATCGTGGATAACTCCCAGGCCCTGGAGATGGCGAATATCTACACCAATATCCTGAGCAGTACACTGGATGCCTTTGCCAGTATCATTGCCAATAACCAGAACCAGGTATTAAAAAGACTGGCTGTCATTACTATCGTACTCACTTTTCCTGTACTTATTGCCAGCTTGTTTGGTATGAATGTGCCCAGCGGATTTGAAGATTCAAAGTACGCCTTTTATATAGTGGCCTTCCTGTCGCTGGGCATTGCGCTTATTATTGGCTGGTATTTCTTCCGAAAGAAAATATTCTGACCGCCATGTTTAATCTACGGGTTTATGGTATTCTTATTAATGACCAAAAGCAGGTACTGGTCAGTGATGAACTGATTCGGGGCAGTTATATCACCAAGTTTCCCGGTGGCGGATTGGAGTTTGGTGAAGGCACCCGGGATTGTTTGCGCCGGGAGTTTCGGGAAGAAATGGACCTGGCTGTGGAAATTGGCGATCATCTTTACACCACTGATTTTTTCCAGCTATCTGCGTTCCACCCGGAACACCAGATCATCTCCATTTATTATTTTGCCACTGCGCTGGAAGCAATAAAAGTACCCCTTCGGGAAACCCCTTTTGATGTTGATGAAGAGCAGCTGAAAGTGTATGAGGCAACAAAAGAAACGGAGACCTTCCGGTTTATCGAGTGGTCTTCTTTTTCTTCTGAAAGTGTAACCCTGCCGATTGATAAGATCGTGGCTGCCCTGGTTAAGGAGCGTTATTGACCTGTTGGGTTTAATATGCCGCTCCTACGGAGCTGGAAGAAAGACCAGGTCAGGCTTTTGTTTTTTCTACTGACATTACGCCTCTCCGAGGCTATACCTGCCGGTGATTGGTTTCATTTTTCTGCAGAAATTCATAAGTAAGGCTGATAAAATTTGTTTGAACCACCAAGACACGAAGGCACGGAGACACGGAGGAAAAGAAGTATTTTGAAAAGGCTGTTCTTAGTGTCTTGGTGCCGCTGTGTTTCAAACTTGTATTTTGCCTGTTAAAGCAATAACCCGGTGATTGGTTTCATTTTTCTGCAGAAATGGTATTTTGTGTACTCTCTCCGGGATCATACAATTACTAATTATCTCTCATTGCCGCTTTTTTCATTTCTGCTGCCACATCATGTCCGAGGTATCTTTCTATCCGGCCATGTACAAGGTAAATTACCGGTGTCAATAAGATCGCAACGATAAATTTATAAATGTAATTGACAATACAGATGGCGATCAGCTGATCAAATGGCCAGGGCTTCCCTTGTCCTTTTACCAGCATAGGGTAAAAATAAAATGCGATCAGTAACACGACAAAGCTGTCGATCAGTTGCGATACGAGTGTGGAGCCGGTGGCCCGCAACCATATCTTTTTTTCCCCGGTAGCTTTCTTGATCTTATGAAAAATGAATACATCGACAAGCTGTCCTATCAAAAAGGCTGTCATTGAAGCAAAGATGATGCCCATGCCCTGGCCGTAGATCCCGTTGAAGGCTACGTTCATGTTTTCAATACCGGCTTCATTCTTACTGGTCACCCACCAGGCATTAGGTGTTGTTTGAATAGCGCCAAAGACCATCAGGAAACCGAAGGCGATGAGGCAGATGGTCATCCAGCTCAGAAACTTTACTCCTTTTTGTCCGTAATATTCATTGATGATATCCGTCATGATGAATACTACCGGCCATAATAAAACACCGCAGGTAAGGTTAAAGGCATAGGTGCCTCCGAATAAATGTATCTCTGCAGGTTTCCAGCCGAGTGTGGATTCGAGAGAAAATATTTTGACACCGATAAATTCTGCGATCAGTGCATTGGTAAGAAAGATGCCGCTTAATATGATAAATAAGCGGGTGGGTTTATTTTTGATGATAGTATGGATCATTCAGGTAAAATATAAAGAAGATTAAAAATAAGAAGAGCAACAAGTTGGCAAGTACCAGCCAT
>JBEBIF010000245.1:0-5539 GCA_040080515.1 Chitinophagaceae bacterium
CCATAGTTGTGTTTTACCTGTTCATAAGCATCAGCTTTTTAGTATTGGCCCTGCAAAAAGTGATCGCACCGCTTCTGCTGATCATCAGCGCCGTTCTTTCGCTGATGATCCAATATTTATGGATGAAAAATTATGCCATTTCATTAGCTGTTCTGCTGTTGTTCTTATATACTGTCGTTATCATTGTAGTCCTGTTCACGGAACATATCCCACAAAAGTTAAAAGAAAAACACAAAGCCGAAAAAGCGGAGGAAGATCTGTGGTCGGGAAAGCTCTGATCGTTTCCTGACTTAAATTTCTTCCCCGCCATTCCTGTTACTATTTTAACTACAGATTGTCACCTCATAACACATAGGTGCCGTTTATTTGCAATGGCGCTGTTCCCACACTTCCCGACAACCGTACTTCCCCTGTTTTGGTGATGGTTATCATACCAGAAGTGCCGCCGGTGCTACCCCCTGTACTAAAGCTGATATTTCTATTTGCCGAAGGAAGAAACAAGGGACCACTTAGTGTTCCAATTTTCATGGAAGAACCGCCGCCGGGAGGGTTTTTGGTAATGATGAGTGAAAAGGTTACAGAACCCGTACCCGTTAATGCAAAATTGGAATATAAGCTGCCAAATCCGCAGCAGGGAATATAAGACCAGTAAGGATAACAGGCTCCCGTAGCGTTTGCATAGGCTTGCCCGTTTGTATTTATATCATCCTGCGCTTTTTGATCTGCCTCTGCCTGGCTTATAAAAGAGCCGTACTTATTGGCTGCAACAACATAAGTTGCCGCACCAGCATAACCTGCCTGGCAGTTGGTCCTGTCAAACACCTGTGACCTTTCGGAATTCCTGAATGGAAAAGAAACAATGTGCTTATACTTATACTCCAGCTGGGTAAGAATCCTGTTATTATTGTCCCTTACTCTCACCAGTCTTCCCATCAGGTCGTATTCATAATAAGTGCTGAGCCCGTTGGCATCCTTTAGCTGTTTTAGTCCCCAATCAGATTTTGAATCATATAAAAAGGTGCTTACCACTGCCGATGGTATCTGGGTCCTTATTTTATCCACTTCTGCAAGTAGCTGTGCTTCTCCTCCGCATGGATAGCTTAACACCTGCTGATTTATAAGCGGCTGTATGCTTGCATAGTCAGCACCAGCCACTTTAGCTACAGGCCGGGATTTGAAATAACTCCAGACGTATGCGTTTTTGATTCCATCTGATGCCTGCAGTTCCAGTATATTTCCAAATTCATCATACTTATTAAGTTGTATGGTGGTGTAAGGAGTGCCGGTACCATTTTGCTTACTGATGCTTGCCGGTTTTATTAATGCTGTTCCATTAAAAAAATCATAGTTCGTTTTCTCTTTACCAATGAGTTTTCCGGAAAGAAGTGCTTCAGATTCTATTACAATACCTGTCATCCCGCGACTGATCATTGCATCATATACAGGCATGCCCGTAAAATGGTAGGGGTATTTAAATTTAGTGGCAGCTGTTTCACCTTTGCTATCCGTTTGTGTAGTTTGTATCAAATTACCCGACATATCATAGTACTTCATTGTTTCTGTTGTGAGCAACAGGTCCTGCTGACCAGGGGAAGGGTATATCTTCTGTGTTATTTTTTCCGGCAAAAACTTATAAGTATAATACCCGTAGGCAGTGGCAGTAGTATATGTTGGGTTGAAAGATGAAGGATCTGCAAAAAAACCGTTCAGCATAGGTACGCCATATCCCATAGAAAGGGTGCCTGCATACGGATTAAGTGGTGTGATACTGGTACAGTAGCCTCCAAATTCCTTTTTCAGGCTCCGGATAAAATTCGAGTCCGCTCCGGCGCCAATACGCACATAGGAATACTCTGTTTTTTGTACCAGTTTGTTAGCGGCAGAAAAAATTTCTTCAGACAATAGCTGCCCTCTTTCAAAACTCCGGGACCGAAACGGGACACCCAACTCATAGGGAGTGATGGTAACAATAGCATCCTGGTCAGTATAACCATTATCATGATTGGTAAACTTATAGATCTTGTAAGACCCATCCTGCCGTTTCTCTGTTACTTCACTATAGCCACAGATCGCACCTGAGTTACCACTTACCGGTACGATAGCATTAGATGAGTATAATGATAAATACTGGCCGTTTACAGTAAGCGTATAATTATAATGGGTATTGGCGGGCTTGCCATCCAGAATTCCGCTGGAGGAAAGTGTGGTCAGCGGCACATTTGGATCGTACCCATTGACGTAGAAAAACTCTTTCGTTTCTATATTGCCCAATCCATCTTCATTGCTGATTTTCTTTATCCTCAAACCGCCGGCCTTCCCTGATCCGGGAGGAGCATAGTTTCTCGTATTGTTAAGCAGGTATTTTCCATACTCATTGCTCTCGTAGTCAAAAATAGTTTTCCCGCCTGTGGGATAGCTGATCTCAGTCAACATATCCATTCTAACCCCGGTTTCATCAGGGGCCCTGTTTGCCAGCATGCTACCGCCAAACCAGGTATAGCCTCCGTACAAAGGGTCTTTTTTAAGAGGTTGCCGATTAGCAAATCCCCAATGATCTGTGAGGTCTGATACATATGCAGGTGCTGCGGCTCCCCAATCATTATACTTTAATGAAAACGAGCCGGATTCATTACCCGGTTCAGCACCTTTAATATCCAACGACAATAGTTTAAGCCTTTCGCTGGTATTCTCACGGTAATTAAAGATCACCCTTTTGAAGGCAGTCTTTGCCATACCGTTACTAAGGTCCCAGTTGGATATCATAAGACTGTCCAGTTTGAACCAGGCAAATTTATTGTTGCTTATGATCCCATCCGCCCATATGCCATTAGCCACATAATAGGGCACACTACCCCGTGCCTGCATAAAGTTGAAATAGCCTTCCGGAATGGTTTGCGGCGGGCTTTGCTGGGAAGGAAGGCGGCCCTGATCATCCCGGAACACTTCGAGGTAGGTGCCGGATGGATATGCCAGTTCGTTACTTTTTGAAAATTTAAAATCCACTCTTATACCACTGGTGGTAAAGATATCAGTTGCATAGACCGGGGATGTAATGGTTCCGGACAAACCTTTGGCATCAAAATTTGACGAACCGGAAGACCCGGGCACACAGCGGGACACAAAAAACCGGTTCTGACTTTCAAAATACTGGAAGCTGCTCTGAAACGGACCTCTTTCATAATTAATATTTATATACCCGGTTGCATCGGGGAGTTTGATCTCGGCCAGGTACCAGCTTGTTGCTATCAGCCAAAGCCGGTAATTATTATCCGGCGGTGCAATTCCTGATGAATATTCTATCGCATCTGTGTTTTCTGTTTTTCCAAAAATGTACCGGATGCCCTGGTCATCGATCAATGTAAACCTTCCAAATACTTTTGATAAAAAATAAGTAAAATTGGTGGTGTTGGGAACGCTGTTATGAAAAAATGGGTAAATGATGTCTGCTTCAGTACAAACCACCCGGAGATTTTTATTGGATTGTACCCGCCATTTGCCCATGTGGTCCAGATAAAACTTTCCGGAGAATCCCAAAAAATTAAAATTGAACTCATCCGGTTCCCTGTCCAGCCGGTCCAGTTGATAAAAACTTCCTGAAAGGGCCGGATTACCCATAGCCAGCAATGTATCTGTTGAGCTCCAGTTAGGATTATTGAGGCGGTCATGACTATAATAGTACCCGTATAGATTATAGTCATTGCTTTTCCATTCGTCTGGCAGTTTATTTACTTTTCGGGTAATGGCGCCACCAAAATTCAAGGTCCAGTTGGCTCCCACCCATGAGGGATGAATATCCGGTTTGAATCCCTGCGCATGATAGCTCATAGTGATCGGGAAGTTTAATCCCCTTTCCTGTATGGTATAAACCGGCAGCTCGATACCGGGCAGACCTGTAAAATAAGATACCGGTATTTCCCCATATAATCCCAAACTGGCTGCATTGGGAGTAGCTACAACAGGTCCGGCCGGTTTACTTTGCGGATAACAAATATTGCTTATGCAAACCAGTAACAAAAAAAGATAGTTCTTAGGCATTTTTTGGCGCTTTATTTTTTAGTAATAGTGATGCTGTCCCTTCTTCCCGGAACCGGGCTGGTTGTGTTTGTGGTTGGGTGATTTTTTCCTATACAGACCTTGCAAGAGTAGTTGCGAAGCCTGTTGGCGTAAGTAGTGTGTTTACGATTGGTCTCCCGTTTGCATGCCGGGTAGGTCGAATGCTGTTAAATAGTATTTGCCCGGAAGCTTGCACCTCTGCGCCGCATAGCTGTTGTACAACCGTTTACTGAAAATAAATTTTCAGCAACCTGTTTGTCCCAGGCAATATATCATGCTCTTGATTTGGAAATAAGCTTTAAGGAATGTAAAAGCTTTTCTTGGTATGACAAATCTATGTACTTGTTCTCATTTCACCATACCACTTTTATGGTATTTTATTTTGACGCAGGTTTACCCACCGCTTAATAATAGTAGGGGCTGATCATCCAGTACACTACCACACCTGTAACAGCTACATAAAACCATACCGGCCAGGTAATGCGGACCAGCTTCTTATGTTTATCAAATTCTCCTGTAAGGGCCCGGTAAGCGGAGAAGAGAATAAACGGAAGGATGATGCCTGCCATCGGAATATGAGTGCCGAGAATGATGTAATAGATCATCCGGCTGCTCCCAACAGCTGCTTTTTCAATATCACTCACTATACCATCATGGTTCACATCCCCAAAACGGGTATCGCCGGCAAATAAGTGGTGGCTGATATAGCTTACCAAAAAAAGAATGGACAATAACATGGCCGCCAGCATCAGTTTTTTATGCAGCAAATATTTTTTGTTTTTAACAGCCAGGAGGGCAATCACCAGTAATACGGCCACACAGGAGTTTATAATAGCGTTGGCCTTTGCAAAGAGATGCACATCAAAACCCAGGTTCACATTCAGTTTTACCCGGCTTAGTAATACTACAGCGCTGAATACCACTGCCGAAAAAACGAATATCAGTGTCGTTGCTTTCTTATCATTTTTTTTCCAGGCGGCGTGCAACATGACTATGATTTTTTTCTGAGAAAGAATAATAACAGTCCCACCCCAAATATGGCCAGCAGGAATACCACCGCTATCAGTTGCAGTTTGCCTGCAAAGAAGCTTTTACTTTTGGGGTCTTTTTCTATCGATAGCATGATCAGGTCGGACGATAGTTTGGCAAGTGATGCAGAATCCAGCCCGTCATAATAACCCCTTACATACCGGTTTGCATCTATCAGTACAAACTTGTCGCTATGGATAAAATTAGTATCTACTCCTTTCCCATCCTCTGCAAACATTTTCATTTCATTGATGGCAAGGTTATAGATCATCTGTTTATTGCCCGTAAGCAGCCACCATTGGTCGGGGTTTATCTGGAACCGGTCGGCCCATTTTTTCAGCCGCTCTACAGAATCCCGTTCCGGATCAATGCTGAAAGATAAAAAGTGGACCCGATTATTGGTTTTATCACCCACCCGTTTAGCGTGATGTACAGATTCGGCACGACGCTTCATGTT
>JBEBIF010000246.1:0-5537 GCA_040080515.1 Chitinophagaceae bacterium
ACTGGAAGGTGGTGAACTGGCAGAAGAAATAGCACCGCTGAATGAAGAAGCAAAGGAGGAGCTAAAGCTTTTATTATCCCTGGTGAAGCTTTGTGAAAAAGATGAAGTGCCTGTACCACCGAGGTACGCTGTATTAATGATGTCCTCGAACTTCTGACCCCACTCCACCTCACAACCCAATGCAATGGCAAAGGGCAAATATTTTTCAAACAGTTCTAATGATTTTTCCGGAGGGTTCATCATGTCAAACCGCTTTTCATCTGCCGTGGACAAAAACATCCGGAAGCCTTCTATCTTATCCATCAGCTTTCTTCCTTCGGGACTGTAAGCAGTTAGCAGCTTTGAGAATACTCTTAATATCATTGAACAAAGTATCCAGCCTCCAATAAAATAGGCGATCTGCCAGAAATTTCTCAGCATCAGCGCTTTGAATAAACCACCGATCAGTGCCCAGATACCGGCGGCTACACAAATCAATATGGGCAACACTGTATAAGAACTGTTGAGGCTGAACATACCACGGTATCCTTTCCTAAATCCTCCATCTTTATTCTTGTAGGTTTCCTCGCAGTGCTTTTGAACGGTCTTATTCAGGTCACCAAGGTCACTGTTATACTTTCCTTTTTCAATTGTGGTGCCAACCAAGTCTTCAATATCGCTGTCAAAATCGTTATAATGCGTCTGTGGTGATTTACTGGCTTTATCACTCTTACGGATATGATATTCATTGTGCTTAAATAGCAGCCCTTCCCGTTCCACATCGATCTTTATCTTATTTCGAACTGCAGCATCTACAATGGTTGCGGCTGTTAACTGTCGGCTGTATTTTTTATAATAGATATAACCTAATGCTGCAGGAGAATAACCAGCCGGTGGTTCAAACTGCGGGTACACCGTTCCTTTCTCCGGGTCACGGCCATACCGCCTCCAAAAGATGAAACAGAAAATAGCACTGAACAGCGCAGCCAGCGGCAAAAAGAAAACAGCTTTATTATTCCATATCCAATACTTTACCTGTTGCCAGGCACCGGGGCTTTTTATAAATCCTTTGGGCCAGGAAGTTGCAATGGTAATGCCTTGTTTGGGCAAAAGGGGCTTGGTGGTTTTAAAAACAACAACAGTACTGTCGCCTGTTGTGGTGGTTGTAAGCTTGCAATCTTCATTGGCGGCCCCCTGCGGCCCGGTGTAACATTTGCTGGATAACGGTACGGCTCCTTTTGGTAAAATGATGGTACAGGTTGCTGAATCGATCCGGAAAGACCAGCTGTTACCGGTCACATTCCAGTACAGTTCATCATAATCTTTCAGGAGCTTTAGCTGATGGTTCGTTTCATATGTGATGGAGTAAGTGTATCTGCCCGTAGCAAGATAGGTGTTGCTGCTGCCGATGTAAACCACGATGCCATTCTGTTCCTTCTTGGTATGATAACTTTCTTTTTTACCATCCTTCAGCACTTCTTTCAGTGAAAAGGTGGTATTCTGAAAAAGTTTAGCCTTATTAATATAATACAAAGGAAATGCCCTGACGATCCCTCTTTTGATCTCGTCATTCATAGAACCGGCCTGTATCAGCGATCGGTCATTTCCATAAAGGGAATTGGGCCTCCCGTCACCGTTGAACACAGTGATCTTTTCTGTCACCAGCAGTTTACCATTGGCACCTGTTCTTATTGTAGTGTTGTAATGAGTGATACGGTCACTCATGTTAAATGATAAATAACCCGACAGACCAGGTGTCTTACTAAATGTTCTTTTCAACTGTTCCCGCAATGCGGCTGTATAAAGTTTCTTGTTCTCATTGAACTGCGGGGAACCTGCATCGACAACCAGCTTTTTCTGTAACCCTGTTTCTATTTCTTTAAATGCCTGTACGATACCTGTTTTGCTGGAATACAGCAATAACGTTTTTATTCCGGGATATTTTTTCTCAAACAATTCCGGAGGGATCATATTCTCTTTAAAAATATCTGCAGAAATATCGTGTATTAGCGAATCCATCTCCACATCTGTAAAGTATTTTTCGCTAGGTTTTGTGTACAAATAAAAAGGGGATCTTGTTTTTTGCGCAGCGGCTAAAAACACCCAGCAGGATAAAAAGAGTATAAAACTGATTTTTTGCATGAACGGGACTTTGGAAATTTAAGCCTTGTCAAATTTTACATCAGGCGCTACTTTAGCCGTTGCATCTTCTGCAAAAAATGCCGCAGGTTTATATCCAAAAGCGCCGGCCACTATGTTTTTGGGGAAAACGGCCAGGCTCTGGTTGTATTCTCTCACTGTACCATTATAATAGCGGCGGGAGTCGTTGATCTTGTCTTCAATAGCCGACAGTTGCTGCATTAGTTCCAGGAAATGTGTATCAGCCTTCAGGGCGGGATAATCTTCTGTAATCGCCATCAAATTAAGCATGGCCTGGTTCAGCTCCTTGCTGGCTGCATTTTGTTCTTCCATATTATCACCGGCAGCCACACTTCTATTGCGCCATTTCACTACTTCGGTCAGCGTTTTATTTTCATGACCGGCATAGCCTTTTACTGTTTCGACCAGGTTGGGTATAAGGTCATTCCGTTGCTGCAGGCAGGCGCCGATACCGCTGGCCCCTTCCTGTGTAAGGATGCGTTTTTTTACCAGTTCATTAAAGATGGAAATAAGGGCGATGATAATAATAACTGCTCCAACGCCAATGGCGATGAGTAAAATAGTAGCGGTTGACATGGTTTAATGGTTGGTTTGAATGATCAATCCCATTCGATAGGTGAATATAAATTATTCCCTTGAAAAGTTATAGAACAGCCATCCTTCTTTTTAATACTGCAGCAGTTTTTGCACTGTTTCATCCAGTCTTGCTTTTGCCATAAAATTATTTTCCAGTTCAATGCTGAATGGTATTGGCGTATCCAGCGAGGCGCAGCGCAGAATGGGGGCATCCAGCAAGCCGAAACAGTTCTCAGCGATCCAGGCAGCTATTTCGCCACCAATGCCGCCGGTCAATGTGTCTTCATGTAATAATAATACACGGCCGGTTCGTTTTACGGCCTCTCTTATTGCCAGGTAATCTAATGGCAGCAATGTTCTCAGGTCAAGTATATCAATGGATATTTCCGGGTGTTCTGCTGCATAATCTTCTGCCCAATGCACGCCGGCACCATAAGTAATAATAGAAACGTCATCCCCTTCTCTTACATGTCTTGCTTTACCAATCTCGATCTCATAGTATTCCGATGGCACAGGGCCACTTACGGAACGGTACAATGCTTTATGCTCAAAGAATAATACCGGGTTCGGATCGTTGATTGCCGCAATGAGTAATCCTTTTGCATCCATTGGAGTTGAAGGATACACTACTTTTAATCCGGGTGTTTTTACAAACCATGCTTCATTGCTTTGCGAATGAAATGGTCCGGCACCTACGCCGCCACCTGCAGGCATCCGTATCACCACATCTGCGTTTTGTCCCCAGCGGTAATGGATCTTGGCGAGGTTATTTATTATTTGATTAAATCCAACCGTTACAAAATCGGCAAACTGCATTTCCATCATGCTCTTATATCCTTCCAGTGATAAGCCCAGTGCGGCACCAACAATGGCGCTTTCACAGAGTGGTGTATTTCTTACTCTTTCTTTTCCAAATTCCTGCACAAAGCCTTCTGTTATTTTAAATGCTCCACCATACTCAGCGATATCCTGCCCCATCAGGATGAGGTTGGCGTGTTGCTGCATACTTTGGTGCAGCCCCTGTTTTATTGCATCGATCAGGCGCAGGTCGGTAGCCGGAACTGGTGCGTTGTAATTAGGAGACGAATTATCAATGATTGCTGCTCCTGACTTCCGACTATCGACTTTTGACTCCCGACTATTACCTCCCCACTCTGCATACACATCTCCCAGCTCGGTTTCTGTATCCACCACTACAGGTCTTGTATCAGCACCAATAGCCAGTTCGCTTTCTATTTTTTCTTTGAATTCATTTCGTATCTCCGCTACGCCGGTTTCGGTAAGTATATTATTTGCGATCAAAAACTGTTCGTAGTTTTTTATCGGGTCTTTTAGTTCCCAAAGCTTCAGCAGATCCTGGGGAACATATTTAATGCCGCTGGCTTCTTCATGCCCCCGCATACGGAAGGTGAGGCATTCGATCAAATAAGGTTTTTGATTGTTGATACAATACTCTCTTACTCCCTTTATCGTATCATATACTGCCAGGATATTATTCCCATCTATCTGCACCCCTTCCATTCCATAGCCTTTGGCTTTATCAATAAGACTGATGCAACGATACTGTTCCGTAGTGGGTGTGCTTAATCCATAGCCATTATTTTCAATGATAAAGATGACGGGCAGGTCCCAAACAGCGGCCGTATTCAATGCTTCATGAAAATCGCCTTCGCTGGTACCACCATCTCCGGTGAATGCCAGCGCTATTTTTTTCTCTTTTCTGAGTTTATGTGCCAATGCCACGCCGTCGGCTATCGCCAGCTGCGGCCCCAGGTGTGATATCATTCCGCAGATATGATGGTCTTTGTTTCCAAAGTGAAAACTTCTTTCCCTTCCCTTGCTGTATCCTTCCTGTGCGCCCTGCCATTGCATAAAGAGTTTGTGTAATGGCATATTACGGGTAGTGAAAACGCCCAGGTTTCTATGCAGCGGCATTATCCATTCATCTTTCTGCAGGGCCAGTGTGGCGCCAACGGAAATAGCTTCCTGCCCGATACCACTGAACCATTTGGAGATTTTTCCCTGCCGCAGCAGCACCAGCATTTTTTCTTCAATCAGGCGGGGCCATAGCAGGCTTCTGTAAAAATGAATAAGCTGGTCGTTGGATAAATCGTTGCGCTCGAAATTCATGATGCGAAGTTCTGGCTTTTTTCAACACAGAGATACAGAGAAACGGAGTTACACGGAGTTTAGTTTACCATTAATCCTCCGGCGTATGCCTTCTTTAAGTAATGCAACGTTGAAATTAATGAGGAGACCAATTTTCTTATTGGCAAGTTTTAAGTAAGTTACAAGCTGTGCCTCATGAACTGGAAGAATAACTTCAACAGATTTTAGCTCAAGCACTATTTCATCCTCAACCAGGATATCAATTATAAACTCTTTGTCTAAAATCTCCCCTTTAAACCAAACCGGAACTGCAACTTGTGTGGTAACAGTCAACCCTTCATTTATTAATGCTCTTTTGAGGCAGACCTCATATACAGACTCCATCAATCCCGGACCAAGTTCCTTATGAACCTCAATAGCCCTTTTGATAACTCTTGCAGTGATGGTATTATACCAAATCTCATTATTCATGTTACGGATTTTTTCAACACAGAGTTTATGAGTTAAAGAGGAACACAGAGCAATTGCTCCGTGTTCCTCCATTACTCTGTATCTCTGTGTTGAAAATACTAAATTACCACCAGCTCATAAAAATCTTCCGGCTGCAAATATTGCTGTGCCAGCGATCGTAACTCTTCCGCAGAAATCGTTTTGATCGTATGAATAGAATCGTAGAAGTATTGTTCTGTAAGATTGTTAATAATAATATCTGT
>JBEBIF010000247.1:0-5528 GCA_040080515.1 Chitinophagaceae bacterium
CGCCCTGTTTTCTGACAGGACGAACCCTTCACCATGGTCCCTGTCAGTGAAATTACCCCGGAAAAAAAGATTTTCAGGACTGGTGGCCCTTTTTATATCAATTCTGTATTAAAGTGGACAATCAAAAGATAATTATCAGGGTAGCTACTGTATCAGACAAGGTGTACTCGAAAACGATTACCGATGAGATGGCCGCCTCCGCTGCCGCCAGGGGTACCGGCATAGCTACACGTACTCCCGAATACATCGAGGAAAAGATTGATGAAGGCAAAGCCGTCATCGCTATTACTGATCAGAATGAATGGGTGGGTTTCTGCTATATTGAAACCTGGAGCCACGGTGAATATGTTGCCAATAGTGGCCTGATCGTTGCCCCGGCATTCAGAAAAAGCGGTGTGGCAAAATCCATCAAGAAAAGAATTTTTGACCTGTCGAGGGAAAAATATCCCGAAGCAAAACTTTTTGGGCTAACCACCGGCTTGGCAGTGATGAAGATCAACAGCGACCTGGGTTATGAACCCGTAACGTATTCCGAGCTAACACAGGATGAAGCCTTCTGGGCCGGTTGCAAGAGTTGTGTGAACTATGATATACTGATGAGCAAAGAGCGGAAGAACTGTATGTGCACCGCTATGTTGTACGATCCCAAAGACCACTACGAACCAGAAGAAACAAAGCAATTCTTTGAAGAAAATAAAAAAGGATTTGAACGGTTGCTGAAATTCAAACAATGGAAATTGCTCCGGCCTTTTCTGAAAAAAGATAAGGATAGCAATGGCGGTGCCAGCAAACCCAAGTCACTGCTGCACCATTTATTTCATTTGTAATAAACGCTGAATAATTACCATGTCAAAAAAAGTAGTTTTAGGTTTTAGCGGAGGGTTAGATACCTCCTATTGTGCAAAATACCTTGGCGAAGACAAGGGTTATGAAGTACACAGCATTATTGTAAATACCGGTGGCTTTGATGAAGCAGAATTGAAACAGATAGAAGCCCATGCCTTTAAACTGGGTGTAAAAACGCATACCACCATTGATGCCGTAAAAGGGTATTACGACCGTATCATCAAATACCTCATCTTCGGCAATGTGCTGAAGAATAATACCTATCCTCTTTCTGTTTCTGCTGAACGATTGAGCCAGGCCCTCCACATTGCTGAGCATGTAAAGAAACTGAATGCAGATGCTGTAGCGCATGGCAGCACCGGTGCCGGTAATGACCAGGTTCGCTTTGATATGATCTTTCATATTATGATCCCGGGAGTAGAGATCATTACCCCGATCAGGGACCTGAAGCTTAGCCGGGAAGAAGAGATCGCTTACCTGAAAGGCAAAGGGGTGGAGATGAACTTTGATAAATCAATGTACTCTATCAATAAAGGGCTTTGGGGAACCAGTGTGGGTGGCAAAGAAACGCTTTCCTCAAAAGGCATGTTGCCAGAAGAGGCCTGGCCGACTCAAGTCAGCAAGTCAGATAGTCAGGAGGTTCGCCTGACTTTCACGAAAGGAGAATTAACTGCTGTGGATGGAAATAATTTCACCCATCCGTCTGAAGCGATACAATATTTACAAACCATTGCCGGACCATATGGCATTGGCCGTGATATTCATGTTGGTGATACCATCATCGGTATAAAAGGCCGGGTGGGTTTTGAAGCGGCTGCGCCAATGGTCATTCTTAAAGCACACCACGCTTTGGAAAAACATGTGCTGACCAAATGGCAATTGCAATGGAAAGATCAGTTAGCACAATTCTATGGCAACTGGCTGCATGAAGGACAGATTCTGGATCCGGTGATGAGAGACATTGAAGCCTTTTTAGAAAACAGCCAGCAAAACGTAACTGGTGAAGTGTTTGTTCAGCTAATGCCTTACCGTTTCCAGGTGATCGGTATTGAAAGTAAGTACGACCTGATGAACAGCAAGTTTGGTAAATATGGAGAAATGAATACCGGGTTTACCGGCGATGATGTAAGGGGTTTCAGCAAGATATTTGGTAACCAGACATCCATTTATCATTTGGTAAAACAAGATACGGGAGGGGCTTAATAAGGCCGAGAAAATTATGAAAAAAATTAAAGTTGGTATAATCGGAGGTGCTGGTTACACCGGAGGTGAATTAATACGACTGTTGTTAAATCACCCCGGTGTGGAAACCTCTTTTATTCATAGCCGGAGCAATGCCGGCAAGCCGGTTCATACTGTTCACCAGGATCTTATTGGAGAAACAGATCTTCTATTCACCGGCGACCTGAGCGATGATATTGATGTACTTTTTCTTTGCCTGGGACATGGAGAGTCAAGGAAGTTTTTGACAGAAAATAAAATTGCTGATAAAATAAAAGTGATTGACCTGGCAAATGATTTTCGGCTTTCAGCTCAATCTTCAATAGATAACAGGCAGTTTGTCTATGGCCTCCCCGAACTGAACAGGGAAAAGATCATAACTGCAAAGAACATTGCAAACCCTGGTTGTTTTGCTACGGCAATACAAACAGGATTATTGCCGTTGGCAAAAGCTGGATTGCTGAAAGATGTTTACACTACTGGTATAACCGGAAGCACCGGGGCCGGGCAAAGTCTGTCCGCCACTTCCCACTTTAGCTGGCGTACAAATAATATCCAAGCATATAAAACATTAACGCACCAGCATCTTGGGGAAATAGGTGAATCACTGACACAATTACAGCCTGCCGGCAATATAGAAGTAAACTTTGTGCCCTGGAGGGGTGATTTTGCCCGGGGCATTTTTATCAGCTCTACTGTTAACTGTGATCTTAGCCTCATAGAACTGAACGTACTGTACTCGGAGTTTTATGCCGGTCATCCTTTTACAACGGTGAGCAAAGAGCCTATTTTTCTAAAGCAGGTTGTTAATACCAACAAAGCAGTGATTCAATTAGAAAAAGCCGGAAGCAAACTGGTGGTTCATTCAGCTATCGACAATTTATTAAAAGGTGCCAGCGGGCAAGCTGTGCAGAATATGAACCTGCTATTTGGATTTGGTGAAGAGACGGGATTAAAACTAAAAGCAAACTATTTCTAAATAGCCACAAAGACGCTAAAACATAAAGAAAAGCTTCGTGGCTTTGAGCCTTAGTGGCAAAAACTAAAACATGAACTTATTTGACGTTTATCCAATTAATGAGATAACCATTGTAAAGGCCAAAGGCTCTTATGTATGGGATGATAAAGGCGAGCAATACCTGGACCTGTACGGCGGCCATGCGGTGATCAGTATTGGGCATACCCATCCGCATTGGGTGCAGCGGATTGAAGAACAATTAGAAAAGATCGCTTTCTATTCCAACTCGATACGAATTCCTTTGCAACTGGAACTCGCAACAAAGCTGGGCAAGCTTTCGGGAAAAGAAGATTACCAGCTATTCCTTTGTAATAGCGGCGCTGAAGCGAACGAGAATGCTCTGAAGCTGGCCAGTTTTCATACCGGCAGAAAAAAGATAATCGCTTTCAGCAGATCCTTTCATGGGAGAACTTCGCTGGCTGTAGCAGTAACTGATAATAAAAATTACTCAGCGCCGGTAAACGAAACTGAAAACGTAACGTTCCTTTCATTTAATGATGAAGAGGCGCTGGAAGAATGTTTTGACAAAAATGGAAAAGAGATCGCTGCTGTTATTATCGAAGGAATACAAGGTGTTGGCGGTATCAATGTGGCAGATGATTCATTTCTAAAAAAGATCCGTTCCTTGTGTGATAAGCATGGAGCTGTTTATATTGCCGACAGTGTGCAATGCGGGTATGGAAGGAGTGGCAAATTCTTCAGTCACGACTTTGCAGGAGTGAATGCCGATATTTACACTATGGCAAAAGGAATGGGCAATGGGTTTCCCGTTGCCGGTGTCATTGTAGCGCCGCATATAAAGCCAAAACATTTTCAACTGGGCACTACGTTTGGCGGTAATCACCTGGCCTGCGCTGCTGCGCTGGCGGTGCTGGAAGTAATAGAAGAAGAAAAGCTGATGGGTAATGCCGTGATGACAGGAAAATATCTCCGTACTGAACTGGAAGCAATACCCGGATTAAAAAATGTGCGTGGCAGGGGATTGATGATAGGATTTGATGTGCCGGATGAACTAAAAGATCTGAAGAAGAACTTATTGTGGAATCAGAAAATATTTACCGGCGAAGCGAAACCTAATGTGATAAGATTACTTCCGTCACTGGCGCTGAAGAAAAGAGATGCGGAGCAGTTTATTGATTCGATAAAAGAAGAAGCCTCCCCAAACCCCTCCGACTTGTCCGCCGGGGCGGAAAGAGGGGCTTAGCAAAGCACAGTCCTTGCTTATTTGAGCATACTTATTGTGTTTTGGGATTCTTCCCCGCCTGGGCGGGGCGAAATGAGGAGAATAGATGCTTTAGTGAAATGGGGTGGGTTGATGCCCAATGAACAGTAAGATGAAGAGTGCGACGCAAGGGACGATGCCCAAAGAACAGAACGATGACCAACTAAAAAATAAAAGAAAATTGAAACACTTTATTTCAGTTGATGATGTAAGCAATATTGACGCTTTGGTTCAAAAGGCTTTGGCGTATAAAGCCAACCCGTTTGTTGACAAGCAACTGGGTACTAATAAACGTATTGGTTGTTTATTCCTTAATCCAAGTATGCGGACTAGGCTGAGCACACAGATCGCTGCTCAAAACCTGGGTATGGAAGCTATCATCTTTAATGTGGGCAGCGAAGGCTGGGCATTGGAATTTGAAGAAGAAGCCATCATGAGCGGTGCCTCTGTTGAGCATGTAAAAGATGCAGCTCCTATCTTAGGAAAGTATTTTGATATTCTTGCTATCCGTACTTTCCCTTCTTTAAAAAACCGGGAGGATGATTATAGCGAACTATACATCAAACAATTCATCAAATACGCCGGCATACCGGTGGTAAGTTTGGAAAGCTCTACGCTTCATCCTCTGCAATCATTAACTGATATAATTACAATTTCCGAGGAGTTAGGGAAATCAAAAACCGGCAATCGAAAACCCAAAATCGTTTTATCATGGGCTCCCCATGTAAAACCCCTGCCCCAATGTGTGGCCAATAGTTTTTCGCAGTGGGTAAATGCCTGGGGCAAAGCGGATTTTGTGATCACCCACCCGGAAGATTATGAACTGAGTGAAGCCTTTACCAAAGGCGCCACCATTACACATAACCAGGATGAGGCGCTGAAAAATGCTGATTTTGTGTATGTAAAGAACTGGAGTACGTTTAATGATTATGGGAAAATCTATGAAAGTGATCCCAAATGGATGCTTACCAATAAAAAACAGGGCCTGACCAATAATGCCAAAGTGATGCATTGCCTTCCGGTAAGAAGAAATGTGGAGCTTAGCGACGAGGTGCTTGATGGACCGAGCAGTATTGTTACACTGGAAGCATCGAATAGGGTGTGGGCGGCGCAGGCTGTACTGGCTGAGATATTGGCCCCCTCTAACTCCCCCAAAAGGGGAGGATAAAACTCCGAAAACATGAGTGTCATTTCAACTACTCAGGGTCGGGGCTCCTCCCC
>JBEBIF010000762.1:0-1116 GCA_040080515.1 Chitinophagaceae bacterium
ATGCCATACATCCCTCCTCTTTCCGGGACCCTTCCGGATTTATTTTTTTAAAGGACGGAGTACTGTACAGGCAGGTAAATAAAAACTTCAAAGAAGACTTTGATCTTTTTGTACAAAGTGGTTGTTATGAACAACTGGTGCAAAAAAAATGGCTGCTGCCACATCATATTATCAGTGAAAATCTGACGGGCAGTGATGACTGGTATCTTACCTTACAACCAGAACCTGTTCCTTTTATTTCTTATCCGTATGAATGGCCTTTTGATATGCTGAAAGATGCGGCCTTGCTTACGCTGAACATTTTAAAAGAATCTATCCGGCACGGTTTGATACTGAAAGACGCCACTCCTTATAATATCCAGTGGCATAATTACCAACTGATCTTTATTGACAGCCTCTCTTTTGAAAAATATAACGAAGCGGAGCCCTGGGTAGCCTACCGCCAGTTTTGTGAATGTTTTCTTTCGCCCTTATTGCTGATGCATTACAACAAACAGCCAATGCAGCAATTGTCGCTGGCCTGGCCGGATGGCATTCCTTTAGCGGTAACAAGATCGCTTTTACCTTTCCGGAGTAAATTGTCGCTGCACACTTACCTGCATATACATTTGCATGCCCGCATAGCCGCAAGTAATAAACAACCCGGAGAAAAAAAAGGGGCCTTTTCACGGAAGAAAATGCTGAACCTGGTCGCCAGCCTGGAATTACTTATTCAAAAACTGACACTATCACCGCAACAAAGTACCTGGTCGGCTTACTATGATGAAGCGGGACAACGGCCGGATTACCTGCAATCAAAAAAAGAAATCATCGGGCAATGGCTCTCTGCTGAAAAGGATATAACAACAGCAGCCGACCTGGGTGCTAATGACGGAGCTTTCTCGAGGCTGCTCGCAAAGCATAATATAAGGACCATTGCAGCCGACTTTGATCCTTTCTGCATCAATACGCTTTATAACTCCTTAAAAAAAGAAACGATCATCAACATTCAGCCGGTAATAATCGATCTGGCTAACCCCTCTCCCGCTATTGGTGTAAATAACAAAGAACACAGTTCTTTTACCAGCCGGCTAAAGGTGGACATGATCCTTGCGCTGGCATTGATCCATCACCTGG
>JBEBIF010000763.1:0-1116 GCA_040080515.1 Chitinophagaceae bacterium
TGTAGTTATAGCTGGTGTGGCAACCGGGTTCCCCGAATCAGGATTACTTAAACTGGCAGCCGGAGTCCAGCTGTATTGCGAAGCACCCGTTGCTGTCAATTGACTTTGGGCTGAAGTGCAATCAATATCGTTTGATTTACCGGCCGTAATGATTGGCAAAGGCAAAACAGTAATTGTGGTAGATAGTGTTGATGTATTGTTACAAGTGGTATCTGTGATTTGAACAGAGTAAGCTGTTGTGATTGCCGGAGAAGCAGTTGGATCAGAGATATTCGGATTATCCAATGAACCGATGGGTTGCCATACATAAATGTCGCCACCAGATGCATTCAATTGAATTGTTTTTGTAGTACAAATATCTATCGGTGGAATAATGCTGAAAGTGCTGGCTGAACGAACAGTTACAAGAATAGAATCTCTTTTGGAACAACCGGCGGCATTGGTTGCAGTGAGGTAAAACATAGTTGTCACTGCTGGCGTAGCGGTAGGATTAAGGATTGTTGCATTATCCAGGAAGAGGGTTGGTGTCCATGCATATTGTATGGCACCACTGGCAGTCGCCTGCAAAACTGTTGAATTAATATTGCAGATCGTATCATTTGGCCCCGCATCCATTGTCAGAGCTGACGCAGTAACATTTCTTGTGATGCTGTCTTTGCATCCGTTGATATCTGTTACTACCAGTTTTACTGTATAAGAACCGGGTGCATAAATATGATTTGTGTTTTGTGCATTGGCGATTCCACCATCACCAAAATACCATTGCCAGCTGGTGATCGGATTAGTATTGGTATAACCTAAGCCTTTAAAGTCAATATTATCACAGGTTAAGAGACTGTCTTTTATTCTTACGGAATCAATGTTGGGTTTGAAGGGGATGTTGTCGATGGGCACAGTGAGGTTTAAATGGACCAATCCATTTTGACCGGGGGTAGCACCCCAGGCATTATTTGCATCCTGTGTAAGCACACCATTTGGTCCACCGGTATTTGCATTAGATACGTTTGCTGGTAGCGTAGGGCTTTTTACAAATAGCGGACCAGCACCACCACCGCCGCCACCGCCAATTCTTCCGCCAATGGATACATTGCCAATCATATCTGCACCTTTTCCTCC
>JBEBIF010000764.1:0-1112 GCA_040080515.1 Chitinophagaceae bacterium
ATGGAAACAATTTCGTCCTTCGGATAAAAAAAGTGAGAACATACATGGTGACAATCATGCCATGTGGTTTGATGAAGAAAACCCGGACAGGATCATATTAGGAAATGATGGCGGTGTAAGCACCACGATGGATGGCGGGAAAGTATGGAATAATTTTTTTGACAAGCTGCCCACGACACAGTTTTACACGGTGACCTACGATATGCAAACACCGTTCAATGTGTTTGGGTCGATACAGGATGAAGGCACTTTTACCGGAAGTGTGAACAATACCTTTGGCAAACCACAGGACTCATCAGTCCGCAGTTGGGATTATGCACCCGGTGGCGAAGGCACACAGATACAGGTGGACCCGAAAAATCACAATATTGTTTTTTCCAGCACTTATTATGGGCGGTTGATGAAAAGTGATATGAGTCTGCCGGACAGTATTCAAAACAATCGCATCAAAATGTTTTTGGTAGGTGCCATCGATTCTTTAAGAGGTGAATGGCTCGCCGGAACCCTGATGTCGAAGTTTGATAATAAAGCTATCTATCATGGTTTGCAGCATTTGTATAAATCAGAAGATGGGGGTGAGAACTGGAAGATGATTAGTCCTGATCTTTCTTATAACGATAAATCAAAGATGGGGGTGTATCCTTATCTGATCTATCACCAGGCGATAACGGCTATTATCGAAGGAAATAAGCCGGGGATAATTTACGCAGGAACAGATGACGGCCGTGTATGGCTTACGATGAATGACGGGGTGAACTGGAAAGAAATTACCAAAGGATTGCCGGCAAATAAACATGTGGCAAAAATTTCTGTTTCCAAATTCTACCCCGGAAGAGTTTACCTGGCATTGAACGACAGAAGGCAGGATAATCATACACCTTATTTATACCTGTCAGAAAATTACGGGGTCACATGGAAACTGATAACGGGTAATCTTCCTGCTTCACCGGCGAATGTTATTATTGAAGGAACTGCCGGCAGCAATGGATCAGTTTTGTTTTGCGGTACTGACATGGGGGTATATATGAGTAAAAACCTCGGCAAAAGCTGGGTAGCCATCAACGGCAACATACCTGTTGCTGTGGCAGTGGATGATATGTTTACTGTCTCTT
>JBEBIF010000248.1:0-5506 GCA_040080515.1 Chitinophagaceae bacterium
TGTATCTCGCAAAGACGCAAAACTTAATTGCTTTAATGTTCCCCTTTGCGACTTAGCGTCTTTGCGAGACTTTTACTTTACCAACTCACCCTTCAATCTTAGCAACTCTGTTTCCGACAATTTGGTATTGTACCTTGCTGTGATCAGGCGGGTGTACGCATCCTGCAGGCTTTTTTCTGCTTCTTTTAGCTGGATCAGTGTATTTGAATTGAGTTTATACACCTGGAAAACAATGCTCACATTTTCTTTTGCCAGTAAAATATTTTCTTCTTCCAGTGTCAATGCCTTTTTCTGCTGTTCATATTCCAGGAATGCATTGACTACAGCCAGGTTCAATTGCGACTGCTGGTTTTCCAGCACCAGTTTTTGATATTGAATATCCAGCTGTGCCTGCCTGATCTGCCGTTTGTTATTAAAATTATTAAGAATAGGAATAGAAGCCGTGAGTCCGTAGTTAAACCCTTTGCTCTGACTGAAAAGAGGAGAGAAAGGATTGATAACGGTTTGATTATTTGTCCGGGTAAAATTATATACTGAGTTAAAAGAAACGGTCGGCCAGCGTTCCGCTTTTCTTTCTTTCAATGTCAGGTTGGCGATGTCAATATTTTTTCGGGTTATCAGCAACGTGGGGTTGGAAATATCTAATCCATTTTGCAGATCACCTAATGATAATTTCATATTCAACGGAATAGAATCGGACACATCATAGGGAGGCGCATCTTTTACATTCATCGCCTGGTTCAGTTGTTCTTTCAGTTGTGTAATGACCGTTTGCTGCTCCAGTTGTAATGCTCTTTGTGCGTTGTGGTCCACTTTGCTTTGTAATACATCCGGTTTGGCACCCACGCCGATATCCAATTTGTACTGGGCCAGTTTTACTCTTTCCTGGCTTAATGACATTTGCTCTTCGATGGCTATCAGCAATTGTTTCTGTCGTACAATATCATAATACGTATTGATGACGACAGCTATGGTATTTGTTACCTGGTTTTTAATTCCCAGTTCTCCCAATTTGATAAACTCTTCCGCTTTGTCCCGGGTGGCAAACATTTTTAACCCATCGAATAAGGTCCAGTTCAGGTTCAGGGCGGCGTTGATATTGTTTGATTTCAATCCGTTTTGCTGTCTTTTGGTTCCGTCGGCCAGTGTTTGTTTTTGATTACTGTTGTTCCAGGTGGTGCCCAGCGTACCGTTTACTCTTGGTATGAAAACGGCATTCCGGTAAGAGTAGTCTAATGCGGCAACAGCAGAATCATTCCTGGAAAGTTCAATATCAAAATTATGTTTTAAGGCTGTGGCAATAGCTTCTTCAAGAGTTAACTGGCGCTGTGCCTGGCTGGTTAAACCTGTCAGTAATAAAAAAGAGAATAGAATTTTTTTGATCATGGCCATCAGCGTTTATACTTTTTCAGCTTGGGGTTCTATTGCTTGAGCAGCAGGATGAATGAATTCGTCTATCTGGCTTTTCTTTCTCCGGGAAGAAAGCAACGCATACATTGCCGGGATCACAAATAGCGTAAGTACCATTGAGAATAAAATACCGCCTACTATCACAACACCGAGGGGGATGCGGCTGGTAGAAGAGGCACCTAAAGACAATGCCAATGGCAAAGCGCCCAGTGCCATGGCAAGATTTGTCATCAGGATGGGACGCAAGCGTTGTGTGGCAGAATGAATCGCTGCCTGTGATTTATTCATTCCTTTTTCCTGGCTTTGATTGGCAAACTCCACGATCAGGATACCGTTCTTGGTCACCAGTCCCACCAGCATAATGATACCTATCTGTGAAAAGATATTCAATGTTTGTCCGAATATCCATAATGATAAGATAGCTCCGGCTGCTCCAAAAAAGATGGTCAATAAAATGATGATGGCATCAATAAAGCTCTCAAACTGTGCTGCCAGGATAAGGAATATCAATCCAACAGCCAGCAGGAATGCAAAAACGATATTACTGCCGCTTTCCTTAAAGTCACGGGAAGAACCGGACAGTGAAGTGGCAAACGTATCATCCAGTATCTTATCCGTTATTTTATCCATTTCAGTTATTCCATCCCCGATGGTATAGCCGGGTTGCAAACCTGCTGAGATGGTTGCTGATTTGTACCTGTTAAAGTGATAGATAGTAGGAGGCGTGTTTGCCTCTGAGGTAGTAACAAGGTTGTCGAGACTTATCAGTTCGCTGCGGTTGTTGCGTACAAAAAGGGTCTTCAGGTCATTCGGATCATCCCGGTCATTACGGGCCACTTGTCCCATCACCTGGTATTGCTTGCCATCTTTGGTGAAATAGCCAAGGCGACGGTTGCTGTAAGCCAATTGTAATGTTTGGGAGATGTCTTCCACACTCACACCCAGTTGCGCTGCTTTCAACCGGTCGATCTCAACTCTTAGTTCAGGTTTGTTGAACTTCAGGTCCACATCTGCATTCAGTAATACTTTACTTTGCCTTGCTTCTTCCAGTATCTTAGGAAGGATGGCTGTTAATTTATCAAAATTGTTGTTCTGTATCACAAAGGATACGGGTTGCCCGCCGCGGCGGTTCACAGCAATGGTTTGCTCTTCAATGGCAAAGGCACGGCCTTCATTGAACCGGGGCAGGTTCTTATTTATCATCGCTACGATCTCCTTCTGCGAACGGTTTCTTTCATTTGGTGGTATCAAGGTGGCTCTTACAAAACCGGTATTGGCATTACCCGAACCGGTAAAGCCGGGTGAGGTAACACTTAGCACCACATCTCTTTCAGGAACGGAGTCCATTACAAAATTGGTGAGCCGCGTCACATACTGGTCCATGGCATCGTAGGAAGTGCCTTCCGGCGCAGATAATTGCAGGCGGAACTGGCTGCGGTCTTCCATGGGCGCCAATTCAGACTTCAGGCCACGGCCAATAAAAAATACGATAGCGATACAGGCCACGATCATCACCAGCCCCATCCATTTCACTCTCATAAAACGTTTCAGTGCCGCCTGGAAACTGTTTTCCATCCAGCGAAAGAAAGGCTCTGTCTTATTATAAAACCAGGAATGCTTGTGTACATTCTTCCGGGTCAGTTTTACGTTCAGTACCGGCGTTAGCGTTAGTGATACAAATGCAGAAATAAGCACTGCGCCTGCCACTACGATACCAAATTCACGGAATAGTCTTCCCACGAATCCCTGCAGGAAGATGATGGGAAGAAATACCACCGCCAACGTAATGGAGGTAGCGATCACGGCAAAGTAGATCTCTTTTGATCCCTCCACTGCTGCCTGCCATTTGTTCATGCCCTTCTCCATCTTTTTATAGATGTTTTCGGTTACCACAATACCATCATCCACCACCAGCCCGGTGGCGAGTACAATGGCAAGGAGCGAAAGCACATTAATGGTAAAGCCCATTACATACATGATAAAGAAAGCCCCGATCAATGAAACAGGTATATCTATCAATGGACGGATAGCTATGATCCAGTCGCGGAAGAATGCATAAATGATCATTACCACCAGCAGGAAAGCGATCATCAGTGTTTCCTCCACTTCCAGTATTGATTTTTTGATGAACTTGGTTTGGTCCAATGCAATATTGATCTTCACATCTTCGGGCACATCTTTCTTTATCTGCTCCAGGCGTATAAAAAATTCATCTGAAATAGAAACATAGTTGGAGCCCGGTTGCGGAATGATGGCCAGGGCGATCATCGGGACGCCGTCACCTTTTAAAACAGATTCTTCATTTTCCGGGCCCAGCACGGCTTCGCCTATATCTATTAACCGTATGTCAGTACCGTTTACATTTTTTACGATCAGGTTATTGAATTCTTCCTCTGTATTCAGCCGGCCAAATGTCCGCACAGTAAGTTCTGTAGCATTTCCGGATATTTTGCCGGAAGGTAACTCCACATTTTCCCGCAACAAAGCGGCTTGCACATCATTGGCTGTAATATTTTTTGCCACCAGTTTGGAAGGGTTTATCCAGATACGCATCGCATATCTTTTTTCGCCCCATATCTGTATCCCGCTTACACCGGGAATAGTTTGCAGTCTTTCCACCAATACGTTATTGGCATATTCTGTCATCTGCAACTGGTTCCGGGTATTACTTTGCACAGTCATGGAAAGGATAGGGTCAGAACTCGCATCGGCTTTAGAAACCACCGGTGGCGCATCTAAATCGGAGGGGAGCGAACGGGCTGCCTGTGACACTTTATCTCTTACATCATTAGCGGCAGATTCCAGGTTTTCACCGAGTTCAAATTCCACGTTGATATTACTGGTGCCGTTACTGCTGCTTGATGTGATGTTCTTGATACCTGCAATACCATTGATCGCTTTTTCTAATGGCTCGGTGATCTGTGTTTCAATGATATCGGCATTGGCACCAGGATAGGAGGTACGTACGCTGATATTCGGCGGATCAATGGCCGGGTAATCCCTTACCCCTAAAAACTTAAAGCCAATCACACCAAACACTACGATGATGATGTTCATCACTATGGCCAGTACCGGTCTCCGTAAACTTAATTCTGAAATGTTCATATTACTAACTGATAGCTGAAAGATGATAGATGATAGTGCGGTGCTTTGGTAATCAGAGGCACTATCATCTATACGTTATCATCTATCATCTGTTTTTATTTGTTCACTATTTTGTTTATCTGGATCTTCGCTTCCGGCCGCACACTTAATAATCCTGTAACAACCACCGTGTCACCGGCTTTCAATCCATCCAATATCTGTATCCGTGCCGAATCTCTTATCCCTGTTGTTACATCTGCAAATATGGCTGTGCCACCCTTATACAGAATAACTTTCTTTCCTCTTGCCTGTGGCAATACAGCTTGTGTGGGTACCAGTATCGCATTGGGGTCAGGATCAAAGCTCAGTTTTACCTTGGCAAAGGCACCCGCCATTAATGCATCATCTTTTCCATTTACAGCAGCCCTTACGGTAAGGCTGCGGGTATTTTCCATCACATTTGCTTCTGTGGCGATCACTTTGGCACCAAGTTGTTTGTCAGATCCTTCAATAGTGAAGGTGACCAACTGACCAATCTTTATTTGCCCGCTATATTTTTCCGGAACGGTAAAATCCAATTTTAAATTATCTGTTTGATTAATGACTGCGATCACTGAAGCCGGAGTAACATAAGAACCCGGACTGATGGTATTCAACCCGATCTTACCATTGAAGGGCGCCCTTACCACTGTTTTGGCAATGCTTGTTTGCAGGATACCGATATCTGCACGCAGGCTGTTTACCTGCAACAGGCTGATGTCATAATCTTGCTGACTTATGCCCTGTATTTTCAATAATTGTGCCTGCCTTTCTTCCGTTTTTTGTGCCAGCGCCAGTTGCACCTGTATTTTATTCAATTGCGCCCTGAGGTCGCCGTCATACAATTTTGCCAGCACGGTCCCTTTGCCCACATACTTACCCTCCACTACATTCAATTGAACAATTCTTCCGGAAGCTTCAGGGTGAATTTCAGCCACTTCGTTGGCGATAATAGAACCGGGCACTTCAATAT
>JBEBIF010000249.1:0-5494 GCA_040080515.1 Chitinophagaceae bacterium
ATAGAAGCTGCAATGATCTGGCCTACAAACTTTTTGCTTGCAGAAAGTATAAGAAGATCGTCCTTCAATCCCAGGAAGAAAATAACTAAAGCGGCAGCGAAAAAGTATTGAAACTCAGGGTTTATAAAGCCCTGGATCGATAAAAGGGAAGCCAGTAAAAATCCCCCAAAAATGCCTACACCACCCAACGAGGCTACGAGGCGGGTATGCACCTTACGTTCATCAGGAATATCATATAGTTTTTTTTGCTCAGCTACCTGTATTACAACAGGTATCGCCAGAAAAGTGATGATAAATGAAACGGAAGCAGTGAGTAAAATATCCAACATCTCAGGAACTTTAATTTTTTGCAAAAATATGCCTAAAAAGCCGGTTTTTCATCCGTATTTCAGGTATTAATTGCCGTAAGGCATTAATTAATTATGAAGTACACAGGATCGCTTGAATTTAGAAGTGGATATGCACCAGGTGGATTTTGTATCAAAAAAGTGTGCACATTTGCAGCGCAACCCGGATTTGAATCTTCAAGATACAAAAAGTTTAAAATAAACCTAAATTTTATGGCTGAACTTACTGCAATTGCATCGCAACTACGAAGAGATATAGTACGCATGGTTCATGGTGCCAGCAGCGGGCATCCCGGAGGTTCATTAGGCTGCGCCGATTTCTTTACAGCGTTGTATTTCAAGGTAATGAAACATAATCCGGCGTTTAATATGGATGCAACAAATGAGGATGTTTTTGTGCTGTCCAATGGCCATATATCACCCGTTTTTTATTCTGCTTTGGCCCGATCCGGGTATTTTGATATAAAAGAGCTGGCAACTTTCCGAAAACTTAATAGCAGGCTGCAGGGCCACCCTGCCACACATGAGCATTTACCCGGCGTACGTATTGCTTCTGGCTCACTCGGCCAGGGAATGAGTGTGGCTATCGGTGCTGCCCTGACCAAAAAATTAAACGGAGAAAACAACCTTGTTTTTTCCCTGCATGGCGACGGTGAACTGGATGAAGGCCAGATATGGGAAGCAACGTTATTTGCTGCTCATAATAAAGTAGATAACCTGATATCCACTATTGACTGGAATGGCCAGCAAATAGACGGGCCTACTGATAAAATACTTGGCCTCGGAAATATCACTGAAAAATTCAAGGCTTTTGGCTGGACCACCCTCGAAATGAACGGAAATGATATGGATGAAGTGGTAGCCACCCTTGAAAAAGCAAAATCGCTGACAGGAAAGGGGAAACCAATTGCCATACTAATGCGAACTGCAATGGGTAAAGGTGTTGATTTTATGGAAGGCACCCACGAATGGCATGGCATTGCGCCAAATGATGAACAGCTGGCTAAAGCACTGGCACAGTTGCCGGAAACGCTTGGGGACTATTAGAGCATTGGAAAAAGTGAGATTGAGGGAATTGGGAGAAGTACAATTGGGAAATTGGGAAATTTGTTTAAAGCACTAAGAGTTTTTTTGTATAGTATCAGTTTCAACATTCAAAAGATTAGAAAATGAAGAATTGAGAAATTTATCTTTCAATGATAATTTTTACTCTTTAAACAAATTTCCCAATTCCAAAATTTCAAAATCCCCCTCATTCACTTCTTAAAGAAAACTCCTGCCCCGCTGCTTTTCGGGATGGCAACCAGGAAGCAATTAAAGCAATAACGAAAACAGTGCTGCCAACGAGCAAAAAATCGGAAAGCCGGAGCTTTACAGGATAATAAGAGATAAGAAAAGATCCTCCCTGCAGTGGTATCAGGTGATATTTTATTTGTAACCAGGCAATGATCCATGCCAACAACATCCCAATACCTCCACCGATCAATGCCAGCAACATACCCTCACTCAAAAAGATACGCTGAATAAAATTCCGGTTGGCCCCCAATGCATGCAGTACGCTGATATCTTTTCGTTTCTCCAGCACCAGCATGGTTAAAGCACCGATCATGTTAAAGGCCGCTACAATAAGGATAAGACAAAGTATCCCATATATTACCCATCGTTCCACATTCATGATGGAATACAGGCTCCTGTTTTGCTCATACTTATTCAGCACCTGGTATTGTTTTCCGAATAGTTGTACAATTTCTTTTTTCAATTTAGCGGACTGATCAGGATCTTTTAATACGATCTCAACACCGCTATATTCGTCGGCTCCCAGCTTTAATGCACGTCTTACAAAACTGATATTCGTGATGCCGTACTTATTGTCAAAGTCCTGCTGAATTAAGAATGCAGCCGAAGTACCGATGGTGTCATTACTGATATCCTCCAGTTGGTTTATCTGAATGGAGCTGCTTCTTCTTGGCAAATATATCTTCAGTGGAAAAGGGTTTCTGTCGGCATACACGCCCAGTGCAGCTTCCACACCAGCGCCTACGATCAGTTTAGGAACTTCTCCGTTTCCGATATCATACTTACCATTGATCAGGTGGCTGGCCACCCCTGAAGTATAGCGGTAATTATCATCCACTCCTTTTAAATAAATAACAGATTGGTAATCGCCATTCTGAACCAATGCTTTTTCTTCCAGTACCAAAGAAAAATTTTTAATGCCGTCCAGTCCTTTCAATTTGGCTAACTGCTCCGGGGTGATGGTGATCACTTTTCCGGAAACAGGAGAGATTTTGAGATCGGTATAGAAGGAGGAATAAAGTGATTTTACCAACCCTTCAAACCCGTTGAACACTCCCAGCACCAGTATCAATGCGGTAGTACCGATAATGATCGCCACAATACTTATCCAGGCTATCACATTGATGGCATTCGTGGATTTTTTTGCTTTAAAATAGCGCCAGGCGAAAAGGAATTGCAAGTTTAAGGTTTAAAGTTTAAGGTTTGAAGTTTACTGCGGAGTATGGATTTCACTTCATTATTCCTTGCCTGTCTGTCCGGCAGGTAAGTTCCCTGTTCCTTGTTCGGAGTTTTTTTCTTCTTCTATCTTTTTAAATAATTCTTCCATTTTAAACACCTGGTCCAGCGTATCATCCTGGAAAAACTTTAATACCGGTATGCTGCGCAACTGGTGCCGCACTTTTGCTGCCAGTTCTTTTTTGATCTCGTGATGGCGGTCTTCGATCTTTTTCAATGCTGCCACTACATCCTTTACCTGGAAAAAACTCAGGTAAAACCGGGCTTCCAGTAAGTCGGGTGTCACTTTCACCGACGATATGGACACCATACCTCCATCTACCATATTAAGACCAAGGTGCTGAAAAATGCCATTCATCTCCTCATTCAGCAGTCCGGCTATCTGTTTCTGTCTTTTACCTTCTTCCATGATTTTGTCATTTTTAACGGCCTACCTTTGTCCCGCCTCAAACGGGACTACCGTGAACACGGTAAAATTAGTTACTTTGCGGCTTTGCAGCAGAAGCAATTTCCATGAAACAATACTCGAGGATCTTTAAATACATTGGGGCATATAAAGGCAAAGTAATTCTTTATGTCCTGTTCATATTGCTGAGCGTTGTCTTTTCGATCGTGTCCATTGGTATGCTGATGCCCTTTTTGCAGCTCATCTTTACCGGCGAAGGCGTTATAAAATCATCCAACAACCCCATTATTAAAGGTATAAATGATTTTATTGCCGATTCGGTCAATACGCAGGACAAAACAAAGACCCTGGCCTTTATCTGCATATTGATGATCGTATCTATCCTGTTAAAAAATCTTTTCATCTACCTTTCTTATTATATCCTTAACCCGCTGAAGAACCAGGTGGTGAATCTGCTGCGGGAAGATCTGTATGATAAAATATTACGCCTGCCCATCGGTTTTTTTACAGAAAAAAGAAAAGGCGACCTGATGAGCCGCATGTCAAATGATGTGGGTGAAGTGGAAGGCTCTGTTGTAGGAACGCTGGAAGGATGGATAAGAGACCCGATGACCATCATCGTTACATTGACCGTATTATTTTTGATAAGCGTACAGCTAACGCTTTTTATCCTCATCCTTATACCTGTGCTGGGACTGGTGATCGGCCGGATAAGCAAATCGCTGAAAAAACATTCGCAGGAAGTGGCACAAAAAAACGGGGAAACCTTTTCTATCATTGATGAAACACTGGGTGGTCTGCGGGTAATAAAAGCATTTAATATTGAAAAGCTGCTTCGCCAGAAATTCCTGAAAACAAGTGATGAGTTGCTTACTGCCAAAAACAAGATCTCTTACCGGCGTGACCTTGCCTCACCGCTTTCTGAAGTACTTGGTGTGCTGATGTTCACAATTGTTTTATACTATGGCGGCCGGCTGGTATTTCGTGGCGAATTGCTTGAAGCGTCTGCTTTTCTTGGTTTCCTTGGTATCTTTTATAATATCATCAATCCGGCAAAAGCCTTATCCACTTCTTTCAGTAATATGAGAAAAGGCGCTGCTGCTATCAACCGCATAGAAGAAATACTGAACACACCGGTAACCGTGGATGATAATCCCAATGGCAAACAACTGACCGCCTTTACTGACAAAATAGAATTCAGGAATGTTTCTTTTGCTTATGCTGATGCTGTTATTCTTGACAATATAAACCTGACAGTAAAAAAAGGACAGACCATTGCACTGGTTGGCTCATCCGGGGCCGGTAAATCAACACTTGCCGACCTGGTGCCGAGATTTCACGATGTAACCGGTGGTGAAGTACTGATAGATGGAGTGAATATCAAAGATTACTCGCTTCACTCTGTGCGTAGCCTGATGAGTATTGTAACACAGGAGCCTATTCTTTTTAATGATACCATCGGGCATAATATTGCGCTGGGTTTTGAGAATGCTGCCAAAGAACAGATCACTGAAGCTGCCAAAATTGCCAATGCGCATGATTTCATCATTAAAAAAGAAGGTGGCTACAACAGCAATATTGGCGACCGCGGCACTAAACTGAGCGGGGGTGAAAGACAACGGTTGACCATTGCCAGGGCGGTACTGAAGAATCCGCCGATACTTATTTTGGATGAAGCCACTTCTTCACTTGATACCGAAAGCGAACGGTTGGTTCAGGATGCTATCAATAACATGATGCAGAACCGTACCAGCATTGTGATTGCTCACCGGCTTTCCACCATTCGCCATGCAGACGAGATCATTGTTTTACAAAAAGGAAAGATCGTGGAAAGAGGCAACCATGATGAGTTGCTGGCGCAAAATGGGTTTTACCGGAAGCTGGTGGAGATGCAGGAAGTGCGTTAGCAGATGATAACTGATAGATGACAGAGGATAATTGCGTTCCCGGCTCGTTGACTCTGCTATTTTGAAACAACGGATTTATCATTCATAGTTTTTACCTGATTGCCCAATATAATCGCAGATAGCGTCAATTTCGTCGTTGGTCATATCTGGAAAGGCAGTCATCATTGTTCCGTTATACATCTCCTTGAGTTGCTTTGTATATTCATTCTTACTCATAAAGGCTGCCGGGTTTCTTATCCACTCATAAACATTTTTCCGGTTTGTCCATGGCCCTCTTTCTGTAAAACCGAGCAAGCCAGGCC
>JBEBIF010000013.1:0-22870 GCA_040080515.1 Chitinophagaceae bacterium
GCTCTTTACGGGTAGGGTCCATATACTGGCCAAAATCTTTTTTCTTCAGCAATTCGACCTGGTTGGCAGGCAGATCAAATTCATAATCTCCGGCTTTATATTTTTCCAGCAATCCTTTTGATGTAGTTACATAATCATAAAACACGGCATCTCTCGGACGGTAGCTTTTTACATTACCATAACTCACCCGCATGGTAAACGTAGCATCCGGGTACATCATTTTTGCTTTTGCAGGATCCATATCCATAATGCCTTTCAGGTACAACCTTCCGAATTCGGCATTCTTTGTTGTGAACTGCTGAAAGTACGGACCATACTTGGATGTATAATTGGTAAAGAAGGTGCTGGCATGCGCAAATGCCGGATCTGTTTGCAGGGTAACGGCATCCGGGTTGGCCACAAAGGCATTCCATTTAGTATCATCAAAGATCATGGTCTTGCTGAAAATGTCTGCTGCATATTTTTTGTAGGTAGCATCATCATTCAAAGGGCCATATGTATTTTTCAACGTGCCGTAGAAACCAACGGGGTGCTGCTCTTTGTCCACATCTTCATAAAACATACGGGTAACGGCTGCAACAATATTCTGATCAGACGCTTTGTTTTCTCCTTCCAGGAAAGCGGCTCTTGCTTTAACAGCGGCATCAACAGCTTTCTTGATATCTGCCTGTGCGGCACCCGTTTTTACCATCGCTGCTTCCAGTTGCAACAGCGAACCTGCAAAAGAGATCAGCGGAGAGCCGGCAATACCTTCATTGATGTACTGGCGGTGTTTGGCGTAAGGTCTCCATGCGTCGTACGCTTTGCCCCAATCGGTAAACAGTCCACCCAGGCCGGTCTTATCTTTTGACCAGGCAATGAATTTTTCTTCTGCTTTTTGTTTTTGGCCGAGCACATCATATTTCAGTAATTGCTTTGTTTCTCCATCATAAAATTTCCAATAGTTGGCAATACCTGCATAAGAAGAAGCCAGCTGCAATTTCACAGCCGGATCTTTTTTCATTTCTTCAAACATGTATTTCAATCGCACATCACGCAATTTCACCAGCGTTGGATTATTGATATCTGTGGCTAACTTGATACCGTAAGAACTTTCATACCGGTTAGTACTGCCCGGGTAACCCCATATCATGGAGAAGTCGCCATCTTTCAGTGGCTTTAAAGAAACAGGCAGGTACCATTTTGGTTTCAACGGCGTATTGGTGGAAGCATATTTGGCCGGTTTGCCGGCAGCATCTGCATACACTCTGAATACGGAAAAGTCACCAGTGTGACGGGGCCATTCCCAGTTGTCGGTATCACCGCCAAACTTGCCCACACTTTCGGGAGGGGTGCCCACCAGACGTACATCTGTATAGCGCTGGTAAACAAAGGCCAGGAACTGGTTGCCTTTAAATAAAGAGCTTACCCGCACTTCAATATTTTGTGTGGCATCACTCATTCTTTTATTGATAGCGGCCAGCACTGCTGCCTGGCGTTGTACTCTTTCTGTGCCGGATAACCCCTGGAGGGAGTCCATCACTTCTTTGGTAACCTCTTCAATGCGCAATAAAAACTGAACGGTCAGTGTAGTGGGTATCTCTTCTCCTTTATTGCGGGCATAGAAACCATTTTGCAGGTAATTATGTTCCATGGTGCTGGCAGAAGCGATGGCATCATATCCGCAGTGGTGGTTGGTAAAGATCAGTCCTTCGCTGCTCACAATTTCGCCGGTGCAGCCTCCGCCAAAAATGAGGATGGCATCTTTGAGGGATGGTTTATTAATATTATACAATTGTTCTTTGGTGAGTTTTAATCCTTTTTTCACCATATCATTATAGACCTGCTGGCCCAGCAACAGGGGCAGCCACATGCCTTCGTCCGCCATGGACCGGGCAATAAATGAAATTGACAGTACAATCGTTAACAATAATTTCTTCATATGTGGAATTTTTAATGGGACAAACGTACTGTAAAAAACAGGGGCTGCCAAATGATGCCCGTCAGGTGTCCTTAGCTGAAAAAAGAGAGAAGTTTTATGCAGGCAAGGACGATTTTAGTGTTCAAAACCGATAAAATCGATGAAAAAGACAGGGTCCCTTTCTTCAAAGAACCATTTTATCGCTACTTGCTAAAGACATGACTTTCCGGGGTGGGGCTTAAAGCTTCATTTTTGCATCCGGAAGCAAAAAAAGGGTCGCCCTGTTTTTGGCAACCCCCCTTTAATTACTAACTCCATCATTTGATCTCTTTTACCGTCACTTCTTCAATGATCCGGGTAATAAAGCTGAAATTCCGGTTGTAATGGTACTTCTTCCCGTTGATACGAAATGTAAGGTCCTTCACATTCTCTTTAGGCACTAAAAATTTCTTCTCAAATTTTTGTGCAGAAAAAGATTCTTCGAACAATACATTCCTGTTTTCATCTGTCAGCACACAATTCATCTTTTCCTTCTGCAGGTTGTCCACTTTTACATAAAATACAAAATGGTCATTTTCAACTCCGCTGTACTGGATGCTTGATCTGTCATCAGTTTTCAGGGAGTCCTGTGCATGTACTGTACCGAAAGAAAAAAACAGGATCAATGGTAAGAATTTCCGGATAAGGTTTAATGGAAACGTCTTCATATAATGAGTATTTAGTTACGAACTATTATATGACAGCCTATCGTTTTTTGACAGTGCAAAGGTGCGCAGTTGATGTTACCTGCAGGTGAAGGGACTATTAAGTTTGTAGTATTGGCAATCGTTTTCCACAAGGCTTTCGAAAAGTGGTTAACGTTACACTTCTGCTGGTTTATTCAGCACATCCCAAAGCAGGTCTTTCAGTTCCACGAGACCTTTATTCGTAATGGATGAAATGAAGAGATGTGGAATATGGGCCGGTAATTCTTTTTCTATGGCTTCTTTCAATTCATCATCCAGCATATCGCTTTTGCTGATGGCGATGATGAATTCTTTATTCAGCAATTCGGGATTGTATTGTTCCAGTTCATTTACCAGAATGTCAAATTCTTTTTTGTGATTATCGCTGTCGGCAGGAATAAGAAAAAGCAATACCGGGTTTCGTTCAATATGCCGCAAAAACCGATGGCCTAACCCTTTTCCTTCTGCGGCACCTTCAATGATGCCGGGCAGATCGGCTATGCAAAAACTTTTACCGTCTCTGTATTCCACCATGCCCAGGTTAGGGGTAATGGTGGTAAAAGCATAGTTAGCGATTTTTGGTTTGGCCGCTGTGATCACGGAGAGCAGGGTGGATTTACCAGCATTGGGAAAACCGACAAGCCCCACATCTGCCAGTACTTTTAGTTCCAGCACCTTCCATCCTTCCAGTCCCGGAAGACCCGGTTGTGCATACTCTGGTGCCTGGTTAGTAGGAGTGGCAAAATGTGAATTACCAAGACCGCCTTTGCCACCGGGTATCCATACCACTTCCTGGCCGTTCTCCAGTATTTCCACTTCTTGTGCGCCGGTTTCTTCATCTCTTGCAATGGTGCCCAGCGGCACTTCAATGATGATGTCTTTTCCATCACGACCATGACAGTTGTTGCCGCCGCCTTTTTCCCCATCTTCGGCCAGCACATTCTTATAATAACGTAAATGCAGCAATGTCCACAGGTTACTGTTGCCTTTTAAAACAATATTGGCACCACGGCCGCCATCGCCGCCATCGGGCCCGCCCATTGCCGTGAATTTATTGCGCTGAAAATGTTTGTTACCTGCTCCTCCATGTCCGCTGCGACAAAAAATGCGTATTTGGTCTACGAAATTGCTCTTTTCCAAAACTGTATATTTATGATGTGCTATTTTAAGTGCGGCATCCGCCGGTAATAAAATAGCGCAAATGATGGCCCGCTTTTGGGGCTGTGAACTGCAAACTTAACAAATATCAACCCGCTGTTATGAAGTACTTTTTATTGGCAAATATGCTCTGGCTCTTATATAGTTGTGATTGTGGCCGCAAAGCAGGTTCTTCCGCTACCCCGGAAATCCTGAAAGATTCTGTTCCGGTCTGTATAAGAGAGCTTATTGATAAAAGGATAAAAGAAGCGCCGCCCCGCACATTGCCATTCCAGGTGGATGAGTATTTGTATAATGGGAAAAGGGTTTTCCTTATTACGGAAGATTGCTGTGATCAGTTCAATGGACTGTACGACGCTGATTGTGTACTGCTCTGCGCTGCATCTGGCGGATTTACCGGAAAGGGTAATGGTAAATGCCCTGGTTTTGCCGATTCTGCAAAATTGGTAAAAATGGTTTGGAAGAAAGAGGCGGGGAAATAGAGGGTAGCCACAGATTGGTTGCTCAAAGGGCCCTGCGGGCTACGCAACAGGGTTGGCCACGAATGCCACGAATAGCACGAATAAATACAATTGAATATAAATAAAAGACCCCGGATTATCCGGGGTCTTTTATTTGTATTTTCTTATTCGTGCTATTCGTGTAATTCGTGGCTAAAAAACTTATTGCAATATCACCTTCGTCGAGTACACGGTTCTGCTGGTTTGGTCGGTTACTTTGCTGGTTCCGGCGCTCAGTTTGATCAGCTGGGTTTGATTATCACCACCCAGGTTTACTTGTTGTTGTACCACCTGGCGGCCTGTTACGTCTGTAACAAATACGGTATAGGTACCCGCATCCATCTGTGTGAACTGGATAGCAAACTGGTTATTACTTGTGGGGTTGGGATAAATGCTGATCTTATCGCTGCCGGGTGTCACGTTACGGCCTATTACGTCTGTAAGCGGGCCTTTGGCTTTTGTTCCGGAATTGAGCAGGTTGCTGCTGGCCAGGTCGGAGCTATGCCATACAGTGCCTTCAATTTTACACGGAGTGGCAGCGAGTGATTTCATATCTACAAAATAGTAAGAGGCTGACTCCATGGCGCTGGCCACTATTACTTTATTCTCGTGGTTCACAGCAGCGCCATTTACTGTAAAGCCATTAGGCAATCCGCTGATCACACCGAGGTGGGTGGCCACTTTCGTTTCGATATTGATCCTGAACACATGATTGCGGGCAGAGAAAGCATAGATGTTGCCATCATCATCAGCGATCATATCACCACCAAAACTGCTGCAGGAATTATGAATGGACACTTCCTTATTGGCCTGGTCATCCACGATAGAACCGAGATTGGTGATCTTTGTTTTTTTGCCGGTGGTAAATTGTACCAGGTGCATGGCATCATTGGTCATGGCATAACCATTACCATCCGAAGCGATCACCATACGGGTAACGATATTGCCCTGGTCGCCTGACTTTACCGTGCTGCCGGTAAGTGAGTTGTCGGTTACATAATAAATGTTCATTGTCTTCAGATCAATATACCGTAGCTGATCGATGAACATAGGAGTGAACCAAAGACGGTTATTTCTTTTATCAAATGCCAGTGCAGCCACACCGCTGTTGAAAGCGGGTCGGGGGTTGAAGCCCCTGTCGGCGATGGTGGTTGAAAAAGTTTCGATCGGTTTTTTTGTCGCCGCATCATATACAAGTTGTTTTTCTGCCACACCGTTCAGCAAGGGGCCGCTGAGTCCGCCTGATTCCATATTAAAAATGCGCAGGTACACCCAATTGCCATTTTGCTGCTGCACATCGGTAATGGCGTAGCCAACACGGTCAGCTTGCTGGGAAAAGGAAAGGGCGGATACTAAAAGGGCTCCAAAAAGGAGAGATACAGAGGGTAAACGTTTTCTCATACACTAAGGTTTTATGTTTTATCGAAAATTGGAAAGATTAAGTTACGATTTTCTGCGGGCCAAAAAAAAGGTTTTTTGTAAGCGGCAGATAAGCCGGAAAAAATAAACCCCTCCGCTTAGAAAAGCAAGAGGGGTAAGGTATAAAACCCTGAGCATTCTTAAAATAAACGCTGTGAGCCCGTGGCTCAAAAGAAAATTCTTAAGGGTAGGGTAAAGGGGTGGTTCCGGTTTGGAACCACCCTTAAACAGACAGTCAGTGTTTATACTGTCGAATTATTACTTAACGTGCAATTGAAAGTTTTGTCATCTCAATGGTGCTGCCATTGCTCATTTGTAAAATATACATACCGGGCAGCAGGCGGTCCAGGTTGGCAATAGCCACACTGTTGGTGCCTTCATATACTGTGTTATGTTGTTTCAGCACAATTTTACCCGACAGGTCGATCACCTTCAGTTCCACCGGTCCTTTTATTGGCGAATCAAACCGGACTGTTGCTGTTGCCCCGCTGATAACCGGATTCGGGCTAATGACCAGGCCTCCCGCTTTCACTCCGTCTTTGCGGATCATGACCACATTGCTGTAGCTAAAACGGCCATCCACATCAATCATTTTCAACCGGTAGAAAAACACATCGCTGCTTACGGCATACAGGTCATCGGTGAACTGGTATTGTTGTTTTTCAATACCGGTTCCTTGTCTTTGCTTAACTCCGATAGCAAAAAATTCTGTTCCGTTTATGCTTCTTTCAATTTCATATGCAGAAAAATTGACCTGGTTTTCTGCCACCCAGTTGAGATACGTGGTATTGTTTTTATAAGTGCCATTAAAACTTAACAGTTTAACGGGCAGCGGACTTAACTGCGGAAAAGTAAAGCAGCCAAACCGGGAACCATACTGACGGGTGGGCTGGGAGTTGAAGCTGGTGCCATTATAATTGTAATCATAGCCCATACGGAAAGTGACCAGCATCTGCGGTGTTGAATAAGCAGCTGCTACTGTTACCTGGGAACAACGGGATACACCTGTTCTTTCGCAAACTGATCCGGCAAAGCCTTTCCAGCCGCTGCCATCTGTATATGTATAAGATACCAGTTCCGTAGAGGCATCAGCATTAATAGCAGAACCGGCCACATTTTGCACCACACCGGTTTCCCTGAACCAACCACCTGAACCAACAGTAGAGCCGTCAATATCATAGTGGATATAGTTAAGACCAGACAAACCGCCGGCAGGTGGAGTAGTGGTGTAGTCTTGTGGATATTGTTGTCCGGCAGTTCCATTTTCAAGATAGAACCGGATCGTGAATTGAACATATCCTCTCAGGTCCGTTGTAGTAAGATTAGAAGAAGGAGTTATACGGGGTGCAAAAAAACTGGTAATGCTGTTGCCCGCCTGGTCAGTAGCTCCATCATCATCAATACTGAAATTAGTGGCACTCATAGAGCAGTTTGACTGCGCATCAATGGTTACTGTTGCATTGATCTGTTGCCCGCTAACAGTGGCAATATTGTAAAATGTGTAAACAGCAGGCAGCGAAGTAGGGCTGCCAGATCGTAATGTGGCGTTGCTGAAACTGGTTATTACAGTGGAATTACCCGAACAAGTCTCTGATACAGGTGGTGTACAGTTGTTGGTGTTGCAGGTAATGGGTACTCCCGGTTGTGTTGGCTGTGCCAAACTAAATTGCCAGGAAAACAGCAATGCTGTTAAAAAAGGTAGATAATACTTTTTCATGCTCTTAGGGTTTATAGTTAATAATAAATAATACGAAACCTGGTGGTTTGGCAGGAAAAAGGATGGTTCGGTCATCAAGAGGATGCTGAGACTGGTGGAAGTTTTAGAAAGGAGATTGGGATAAAGAATGCTTGGTTGCTCGTAGTGACTGCTGGAGTTTCAGAGGTGGAATTAAGACAACTCAAAAGTAAAATAAAAAATGAATTAATGCAAGTATAAGCAGTGCTATTTTTTAAAGTAATTATTAGTTAACCAGGCGTAGTGTCCGGCGAATACAATTGTAAATAAAAAAGACCCCTCCGCTTAGAAAAGCAAGAGGGGTAAGGTATAAAACCCTGAGCATTCTTAAAGTAAAAGGTATAAGCCGTTGACTCAAAAGAAAAATTCTTAAGGGTAGGGTAAAAGGGGTGGTTCCAGTTTGGAACCACCCTTGAAAGGCAGGCAGGTATTTCTACTGCCGGATTACTTTAACGTGCAATTGAAAATTTCGTCATCTCAGTGGTGTTGCCACTGCTCATTTGTAAAATGTACATACCGGGCTGCAGACGATTCAGGTTGGCAATAGCCACACTGTTTGTTCCTTCATATACAACGTTTTGTTGTGAAAGAACGATACGTCCGTTCAGATCCACTACTTTGAAATCAACGGTTGCATTAGCAGCCATTTCAAATCGTACGGTAGCGGCAGCTCCGGAAATTACAGGGTTGGGGCTTAAGCGGATGCCGGTGATCGCTTTATCATCTTTGCGTATCAGGATGATAGCGCTGTACTTGAAGTCACCATTGATATCCACCATTTTCAGCCTGTAATAAAACACATTGCCTGTTTGTAAAGCAAGGTTATCTGTATGAGTATAAGTTGTTCTGTCGGACAGGTTGCCCATTGGTTGCTTGGAAGCAACAGATGCAAAGTTGCTGCCGTCGCTGCTTCTTTCTACTTCAAAATGACTGAAGTTTTCCAGGTTTTCTGTAACCCAGTTCAGCAGTGTATTTTGATTCTTGTATGTAGCTCCGAAGCTGATCAGTTTTGCAGGCAGCAAAGACTGGGTTGGGAATACGTTAGAAGCAAGGTCCTGCAATCCTGTTTGTGATCTTACCAGTAAACAGGAAACGGTACCAGCCGGTCCGTTCACCGTATTCTGATTAATAAAGAATAATCCATCATCAGTAGAAATATATAATGAACCAAGCAGGTCGAATGCAACTCCGTTTACCCGTCCGTTAAAAGGAGAATTGGTATTGTCCGTAAGGTCCCATTTTTTAGTAAGAGTAGTTGAACTTCCAGCGGGCAATCCTATAAATATTTGTGTTACACCACCGCCGTCATTAGCCAGTGCATAAATGTTTCCATTACCAGAGATACAAATATCACCATTCTGGAAAGTGGAAGCTGCACCACCAGCGAGTGTAACACTGGCATCTTCAACAGTAATGGTTACCGGGTTCACACCATTTGATGTGAATTTGGCCAGGTATACAGTACTTCCGTCTCCGGCTAATATCCAGCCGGTTCCGTCAGGTCCCATACCCAGGCGCACAAATCCAAGGTTGTTATTGCTAGCACCGTTCACATCCAGTGTGCCAATAAGAGTTCTGCTTGTACCGGTAGAAGTAGCGGCATACAGGTTCATTACACCATTGGCACCATCATTCGGCATCCAATAAAAATGACCCAAAGCAGCACTTGGCTTATCGTTTCTTCCCAATGCTGCAGTAGTTTCTGTAGAAGAAGGGAATGGATCGAAAAGAGTAGTTGGTCCTGCAAAATACACACCGCTGCTTACACTAAAGGTGGATACCGTGTTTCCGTCGCCGGAAGTGGCCCATAAGTTAGCGGCTGCAGGGGGGTTGAATACATTGACGGTTGTTGTATTGGTCACAAGCGTACCGCCACCAACGCCACCTCTGCTGATGGTAACACTTACAGTATAAGTGCCGGCAGTCGGGAACGTTAATGTTTTAGCGTTCGTAGCCGAAGCACCACTGTTGGGGTTTGATCCCGGTATAGTAGCACCCGCTGCGGTCCATGTATGCGTATAGTTACCGCTTCCGCCAAAATTAACAGCTGTGGCTGTAAAAGCTACCGTACCACCTGCTGCAATATTTTGAGCGATGGATGGGGTTAATGAAACAGATGGAACTGGCACTGTTACATTCACAGTGGTTGCTGGTGAAGTGGCATTACCTCCGCCACCGCCTTCCTGAACAAAACAAGTGATCAGGAACGTACCACCTGATGGGAATGTAGCAGTGGTGCTGGAATTATTGCCACTAATCGTAACAGGATTATTGGTGAATGTAACACCGGCAGGACTTGAACTCCAGGTATAAGTGAAGTTGTCATTTCCTCCTGTCCAGAAACTGCTGTTGCTGTTCCTGGTTGCTGTAAATGCCACTGTTCCACCTGCACTGATATTTTGTGTGGTAGCAGGCGATAATGTTACTGTACGTGGAGGTTGTGCAGCCAGCTTGTTTGCTGACAATGCTGTGATCAGAATAAAGGCAAGCAGCCCTTTAAAAAAAGTAAACTTTTTCATGCTCTTGAGGGTTTATAGTTAATAAAAAAAAATACTAAACCAGGTGGTTTGGCAGGAAAAAGGATGGTTCGGTCATCAATGAGGATGCTAGAGAATCGTGGAAGTTTTAGAAGGAAGTTTGGACAAGGTGTTAGCGACTAAGCAAGCAAATAGCTTAAGAGTTAGCGCTAAGAACCGGTAAATCTATATAATGAACGTAATTAATACAAGAGAAACTACCCTTTTTTTTAATTAGGTATGTTTCTATCACATTATCAGGTTCTTACAGGTCAAAGTTTATTTCAAAATGAATTTATTTTTTCAGGCAAAGGCTGGTTTAGGTGCCCGGTCAGCTCTTTTTGAATGGCTTATAAGCACCGCTGATTTGCTGATGGGCTTCTGTTGCCTGCCGCAACGGCCCGCAGGGTTGTAAGCTTTCCCGCAGCTCACCGGGAAGCTGTTGATAGAGCCCGGTGCCTTCTGTTTTCCAGGCTATCATTTCATTACTTACTTCTTTGATGATCCGGGCGGGATTTCCCACCACCATGCTCCGGGAAGGAATTATCTCCCCCTCTTTAATGAATGTAAGTGCACCCACAATACATTCATCGCCCAACTGCACATTGTCCATAATAACACTGTTCATACCTACAAGACAATTCTTACCGATCACCGCTCCGTGAATGATGGCGCCATGCCCAATATGTGCCCCTTCTTTTAATATAACCGTTACTCCGGGAAACATATGTATGGTACAGTTTTCCTGCACATTGCATCCGTCTTCGATAATGATCTGGCCCCAGTCGCCCCTTACAGCTGCTCCGGGCCCGATATAACAATCTTTTCCGATGAGCACATTACCGGTAACCACCGCCTGCGGATGAACGAATGCTGTTTCATGAACAACCGGTCTGATTCCTTTGAATTCGTAAAGCATGGAGAACTAAGATTAGCAGGATTAAATTGGTTCACCGGGTATAAGGGATTTGTCTGTTCTGTAACAAAGCCCTTTGAATTGTGCCACCAGGTGTTCTTTTTGATTGCTGATAGTGATATGATAAAGGCCCGTGCTTTTCCCGTTATGTAACTCGGTTGCTTCAGCTGTCAGTACATCACCCACATGAACAGGTTTGAGGAAATTAACAGAAGTGTCCAGCGCTACGGATAAAACATTGCGGTTGTTACAGGCAAAAGCAAAGGCACTGTCTGCCAAAGAAAAAGCAATACCACCATGTACAATTCCAAATCCGTTGATCATTTCCTGCCGCACCGTCATTTTTATTTTACTGAATCCCTCCTTTACGTTCAGCACTTCAATGCCAAGCCATTGACTGAAGAGATCATGCTCCATCATATGAGAAACGACTGCATTGGCCAGCTTGTCTTTATCGGTAGGCATCGGGCATTGTTGATTTAGTAGTAATTAATTATTTTATTCTCCTTTAAAAACCGGGGGTCGTTTTTCCAGGAAAGCCTGCACTCCTTCTTTATAATCTGCCGTACCCGCAGCCCGTTGCTGCATGATATCTTCCTCCTGCAATTGTTCTTCAAGGCTGTTGGTAAAAGATATACTCAGTATCTGTTTGGTATAAGCCAGGCCTTTAGTAGGCATTGCCGCTAAGGTGGTGGCGATCTTTATGGACTCTTCTTTAAATGTTTCATCAGGAAATACTTTATACAACATTCCCAATCTTTCTGCATCGGCGGCAGCTACTTTATCTCCGAGCATCATCAGGGCAGAAGCTTTTTGCCAGCCGATCAGCCGGGGCAGTGTATAGGTGCCACCGCTATCGGGGATCAATCCAATTTTGGAAAAAGCCTGGATGAATGATGCCGACTGTGCTGCCACCACTACATCACAACAAAGTGCCATATTGGCCCCGGCCCCGGCTGCCACACCATTTACTGCCGCTACTACCGGCTTCTCCAATCTTTTTATTCTTGTTATAACAGGATTGTAATGCTCACTTAATATTCGCTGCATTCCGGGCCCTTGCGGGTCCACTACTTCTGCCAGGTCCTGGCCGGCGCTAAATCCTTTTCCGGCACCGGTAATATATACACAACGTACAGAAGGATCTTTACAGGAATCTAAAATATCCTGCAGCAGTAATGCCATTTCCCTGTTAAACGAATTCAGTTTATCAGGCCTGTTCAGTGTGATAACTCCAACAGCATTGTTACATTCAAAAAGTACAGGAGGCATAGTTTCTTTTATAAAACAAACATACAAAACAAATGACAATACCCTTTTTGTCGCTAGTGGGTCAGTTTGAAAAAGATGAACCACATAAGCCATAGAACAGATAGAAATACACACATAGGCTTTTCTATGTGTGTATTTCTATGATAACTTCTTGTCTATGTGGTTCAAGAGCATTTAAAAACAACTAATTTTCAAACTGACCCACCACCGTTTTGTCCATAGCCAGCTGCGGAAATCCCTGTGTACGGTGTATACGAAAAATTGTAGCTTTAGTAAAGAAGTCTTTCCTTACGCATTGGTCACGGCCTCATTGATCTTGTTATGCCCAAAACACTTGTTATCTTATTACTGCTGTTTGTTTTTTTTGCAGTGAGCTGTAAAAAAGAATACAGCTATGAAGGTGGGGCGATACCTGTTATTAGCACAGATACTGTCCGGGTCCCCGTTCCGGTCAATGAATTTCCGCTCTGCCCGGCTTGCACAGCTAATACAGGTTCCGGATTATCACAATGGACCTTTAAATCAGGCAACTCGGTGCTTTGCGGCTCGGTAGATACAGCGATCAGTAACCCCGACCGGAATGCCTTTACTTTTTTTGGCCCCTCATCCTGCTCTGGCGATACGGGTATGGTAATGACGGTATACCTGATCACAGATTCGCTGAACCGCGACCGGACCAACATCACTACTTACCATAATGCTTTTTATTTTTATGAGCGGGTAACACCTTCTTATATTTTTATGAGCCAGAACAGCAGCGGGTTTACTGTAACGATTACCAATTATGATCACCAGGCAAGAATTTGCACAGGCACTTTTGTTGGAAGTGCCTTCCGCAATAACGGGAATGGCGCCAGTATCACATCCGGAAAATTTAAAGTAAAATTATTGTAGCAGGTACCTGCTTTCTTACTAATGGCATTTGAAATAATCAAACGGCTCTTTGCAATCAGTGCATTGGTATAATGCTTTGCAGGTGGTGCTGCCAAATTCACTTACCAGCCGGGTGTTTTGAGAATGGCATTGTGGACATTCCACCCCGTCTGCAGGAATGGAAAATCGTTTATCTGGTGGGGCAATACCATATTCCTGCAGCTTCCGTTTTCCTGCTTCACTCATCCAGTCGGTGGTCCATGCGGGAGAAATGGCTTTGGTGATCTTTATTTTTGTAAAACCTAAAGTGGTTAGTTCCACCCGGATGGCAGCCGTTATCATATCCATGGCCGGGCAACCTGTGTAAGTGGAGGTAATGATGATCTCGAGTTCTTCTCCGTTCATTTTAATATCCCGTACAATGCCAAGATCAATTATGCTTAATACAGGAACCTCCGGGTCTTTTATTTCTTCCAGGTAAGCGAAGAGCATTTTTTTATCGATTGCTGACGTTTTCATTTTTTGCTGTCCCTTTCGGGGCTTAGGCAGCTACCATTCGCAGCCAGGATAGGTCCGTTGTAAATATTGTAATTGTGTAAGTATATAACCGAGGTGTTCTGTATGGATGCCTGTTTTGCCACCTGTTTGCATGAAAATATTCTCAGGTATTGATAGGGTGGCTTCATCAAACACCGTTTTCACTTTTGTGAGCCAGCTTTCTTTTAAAGAGGGCAGGTTGGTGATCATTTCTTTTTCATACGACACGGGAATAAACAATTCACCGGTGTATCCCCATAGTTCAGTGATGGCTTTTTGCATCCGGTTGCGGCTTTCTTCGGTACCATCACCCAGCCGGATCACCCACTCACTGCTCCAGCGAAGATGATAGGTTACTTCTTTAAGTGATTTTTCTGCAATGGCAGAAAGTGTTTCATTTGTATGCTGTTGCAGTTGCTGGTACAGTAAATACTGGTAACTGCTGAATAAGAACTGCCGGAGAATAGTTTGTGCCCAATCGCCATTGGGTTGTTCCACCAGCAGGCAGTTTTTAAATTCCCTTTCTGTTCTCAGGTACGCTAGTGAATCTTCTGTAACAATTGTAATGGGTTTACCAGGCGATTCATTGATCAGGGAAGCGGCGTATTGATAAAAACTTCTGGCTTGCCCGATAAGGTCTAAAGAAATATTGGTGATGGCAATATCCTGTTCCAGTATGGGCCCATGACCGCACCACTCTGCATTGCGCTGACCAAGCAGTAAAGAATTATCAGCAAGGTGAAGCGTATAATCGATCAATTGGTTGTTCATTTTGTGTTCAGTTAACTTATTACACAGATCACATATGATTCACTTCATCAGGCAATTGATAAAAGGTGGGATGACGGTATATCTTATCAACAGCTGGTTCGTACAATTCACCAGCCTCTTCAGGATTGGAAGCAGTAACATATTTGCTTTCCACCACCCAGATGCTTACTCCTTCCATGCGGCGGGTATAAACATCTCTTGCATTTTCAATGGCCATTTGCGCATCAGCTGCATGCAGGCTGCCGGCATGTTTATGATCCAGGCCCTGTTTGCTTCTGATAAATACTTCCCAAAGCGGCCAGTCGTGCCCCGATGATGTACCAGTGGTATTTCCGCCACCTTTATCTTCAGGAATATCACCGTAGTAGAATTTTCTGATGAAATTATTCATTGTTAGTGCTTAATTAGAAATTGTGATCAGGCAGCTGTGCTTTTAATTCTTTTTTTAGAAGCATACACAGCGGCCGCTTCCCGTACCCACTCACCCTTCTCCCATGCTGCTCTTCTTGCATCCAGCCGTTGTTTATTACACGGGCCATTCCCTTTTACCACCTGCCAGAACTCTTCCCAGTTTATTTGGCCGAAATCGTAGTGCCTTCTTTCTTCATTCCATTCTAATTTTTCATCCGGCAGTTTCATGCCCAGTATTTTTATTTGTTCTGCGATCATATCTACAAAATTCTGCCGCAGCTCATCGTTGGTCTTTCTTTTGATCTTCCATTTCATACTCTGATCACTATTGGTGCTTTCACTATCCTTCGGACCAAACATCATTAGAGAAGGCCACCACCACCGGTTGATAGCATCCTGGCACATGGCTTTTTGTTCTTCACTGCCTCTTGAAAGAACGAGTAATATTTCAAAGCCCTGGCGTTGATGAAAACTTTCTTCTTTACAAATTCTTACCATGGCCCGTGCATAGGGCCCGTAGGAAGTACGGGTAAGCATTACCTGGTTCATGATCGCTGCACCGTCCACCAGCCAGCCAATGGCACCCATATCAGCCCAGGTTAGCGAGGGATAATTAAAGATGGACGAATACTTTGCTTTACCGCTGTGCAGGTCGTTGATCATTTCTTCCCTTGTCATACCCAGCGTTTCTGCTGCAGAATAAAGATATAATCCATGTCCGGCCTCATCCTGCACCTTGGCCAGGAGGATGGCTTTTCTTTTTAAAGATGGCGCTCTTGATATCCAGTTGCCTTCGGGCAGCATACCTACGATCTCACTATGGGCATGCTGACTTATTTGCCGCAGGTTGGTTTTGCGGTAGGCATCCGGCATCCAGTCTTTGGGCTCGATCTTTATCTCGCTGTCGATCTTTTCCTGGAATCTTTTTTCGAAATCTTGTACAGACATGCTATTATTTTTAATATAAAACCAGGGTGTTTTAAAATACCAGGCTGGTAAAGCAAATTTAGCTAAAACTAACGCCTGTTATTAATTTTTTGTTTATGATGTTCGTCACTACCGGGCATAAAAAAGCGTTCCGTCATTAACGGAACGCCGGGTCTGTTACAGCTATTACATGCTTTTGACAAAAAGCTCCTGGTATTTTTTCCCGCCGGCGAGTATAGTAACCGGGTTGGGTTTAAGATCTTTATAGGCTTCTGTGGTCAGTTCTTTTGCGGTCAGTTCTTTTCCATCTGCTTTTACGCTGGTTTTAAAAGCAATGCCTTTGGTGTTGAAATACACTCTTGTTTCCCATTCACTCCCTTCCTCCCCTTCGTGTAAATAATAGAAAAGAAGTTTACCGTCTTTGTAAAGAAATTCTTCCCGGCTCATCAAATGAGAAGCTCTCCTGGAAATAACCACTTTCAATAATACATTTTTTGGGTTTCTGTCTGCTGCCGGAAGATGGTTGGGGTCATCATCATACCAGAAGTCAGTAGTATCTGCAAAAAGACCAACAGCAGGCCAGCTTCTGCCATTCTTATTGGTGATCCATTGATTATTATATAAAGGACCTTCAAAACCCTGCTCAATGGATTGTGCAATTTCGTTGTTCACTTCTGTATAATGGTTGCGTATAGAAGTTTCTGTTTGCGTCCTTGCAACAAGAGTGCCGCATAGCAGGAGGAGGGTTACAACTATTTTCATACGATCTGTTTCTTTCTGTTATTCTTCAATGATCTCATCTTTGGCATTGGCCAGAATGGCGGGAGTCATTTTTCGCAACGGGTTTTTCCGGTTGTCTGCATAGCCATTGCGGCGGTTGATGATATCAATACATTCAAACAGGGCTGTTAAAAAGGAAGCGTTGTCGGCTTTATCTTTTCCGGCAATATCAAATGCCACACCATGGTCTGGTGAGGTTCTTACAGCAGGCAGGCCGGCGGTATAGTTCACTCCTTCACCTGATGCTAATGCTTTGAACGGGATAAGGCCCTGATCGTGGTACATAGCCAATACTGCATCAAATTTTTCAAAATGACGGCGGGCAAAAAAAGCATCGGCGCTATAGGGACCCACTACCAGCATGTTATTGTTTTTAGCTTCTTTGATAGCGGGCTTAATGATAGTTTCTTCTTCATTCCCGATCAATCCTTCATCACCGGCATGGGGATTTAATCCGAGAACAGCAATACGGGGTTTATCAATACCAAAATCTTTTTGAAGACTTTGGTGCACGATGTTCAGCTTGCTTACAATTTTTTCTTTGGTGATATGTTTGGCAATGTCGCCAACGGGTATATGCTCTGTTACCAATGCCACCCGGAAATCCCCGGCACAAAGCATCATCACTACATCGTTTACTTCAAATATGCTTTTGAGATAGGGGGTATGCCCGGTAAAATTAAATTCTGCAGACTGGGTATTTTTTTTATGTATCGGGGCGGTCACTAATCCGTCGATCTGTTTTTGTTTTAATGCAGCCACAGCTGTTTGCAGGGAAAGAACAGCATATTTTCCGCCGGCATCTGTAAGCTGTCCGGGGGTGATGGCCACTTCTTCTTCCCAGCAGGTAAAAAGATTTACTTGTTTGGGATTTATACGGTTAAATTCCTTGGTGCTTGAGTAGTTAATGTTCATTTCCGGTACGGATTTCCGGTAGAAATTGAGGGCTTTGTTGGAAGCAAATATCACAGGGGTGCAATGGTCCAGCAGCCGGCTGTCGGAAAAAGTTTTGATGATGATTTCTATACCGATACCGTTCAGGTCGCCGCAGGAGATGCCGATAACTGGTTTGGGTTGGCTCATATTTATAAAGATTGCAGTAAAAATAGTGATTTCCGCACTGTGTTACTTTTACGATTTTCCGTAAAAACACCGGATCAAAATGTGCCCTTTACGATGCCGGTATGTACTACTACTCCATTCTTCATGAAACTTTACGATATGGTTGTATTTCTAAGTAAAAACTCTCATGTTTGCGTGTGAAATACCAACAACAGGTTTATTGCAGTAAGCAAAGAACCTGTTAGAGATAATTTCAACCGAAATCCATATCAACGAAAAACCTGTGTCCAAACTCTGTGCTATGAAAAAGCTTTACATTTTGCTGTTAGCAGCATTATCTGCAGTACCCTTTACCCGTATGAACGCCCAATGCCCGGGGTCATACACGCAGGCCCAGTTAAATTGGGACAATCTTGACTTTTATTATAATGCCGGTCTGAATGTGGCGCCTTATGGGTACCGTATCAGCAGTACTAACTATACCTATGTTTCAGATGCAAACGAGCAAACACAGCGATTTGCTATTGGTTCCAATTATCTTACTATAGCTAACAGTAGTGCAGCACTGATCAATCCTGCAGCGGGAACCAGTGCAGAAAATGCTACACATACTGGTGAGCTGGTTGGCTATACCGGTGAGGATGTCGAGTTTGTTTCTACGCTTGCACAAACAATTACCATTACATTTAATAACCCTGTCCGTAACGCCAGCTTTACCCTATATGATATTGATCTGGCCGGTGTATTTACTGTAACTGCCGCAGATGCCGCAGCCGCCCCATTGCTTGTTGCAGCCGCTCCACAAGGGGTAACTATTTTAACTGTGGCAGGGGCACCGGGCAAAGTGATATCAGACCTTACAAATGCCGGACTTGGAACTGCCTTAGGTAATGCGGATAACAGGGGTTCTGTTACTATTACGGTTGCCGGTACTGCACTTAATCCGGTCAAAACGATTACTATTACCTGTACTGCAGTTGGGACCGACCCTGTATTCTGGCTTTCAGATATCAACGCCTGTGTTACCGGTAGCTTCCCAACCAACTATCACCAGTTGGCCAATAACCGGCCCTTTGTAGGCCCTACTCAAAACATGCCGGATTATTTCCTGGCAACTCCGGATAATGATGATGTCTATTTGATAGATCCTGCCACAGGCAATGCCAGGCATTTTTTAAATGATCCTGCCAAAACCTATGTGAACTCATTAGCGTATGATCCGTATAACCGGTTTTTGTATTACATATCAGAAAACGTAAGTGTGGATTATACCAACAAACTGATCAAACGATATGATTATAATACAGAAACTTCCTCTACCATTATAGCAGACCTTAGTACAGCCTTTAATATTCCCACTTTCAATTCAGGTGTGGAATCAGCCGGTTGTGCCTTTTATGACGGTGCTTTATACTTTGGTGTGGAAGGGGGAACGCATTCTTCAGGAGGAATCATTACCTCCAGAGAAACCATCATCTGGAGAATTGATTTTGATGGTAGTAATAACCCTGTCAGCGCTTACCAGGTCTTTGCCACTCATGCATCAACCAGCGGGCCCAGCCCACAATCAAGCATACATGACTGGGGTGATTTCATTATCCGAAACGGAGTAGTGATCAATTCCAATACGGCGAGAAACAGTTCCAATTATTCGCAATCCAAATTTCACCATTATGATCTGATGACGGGTGCTGTTACTAACCTATATAATAACCCGGGAACAGCCCTTTGGAACGGCCAGATAGGAATGAACTGGGCGCAGAACCTGTATTATTTCAGAGCAAATGGAGCTGGGATCTCCGTTATAGGCACATATGACGGAGCTGGAAACCTGGGTGCAACGCAGAATATTACATTGCTTGGCACAGGTGGCCCATGGCCCGGGGGTGCGGGTGATGCTTCTGATCCGATCCGCCCTAAATGTGATTTTGGGGATGCCCCGGCTTCTTACGACCCTTATTCAAACCCGGCTATAGAAAGCCCTGCCGTACATGAAAGGGCAGATACCATGTGGCTGGGCACTACCACTGTAGAAGCCACTTCCTGGAGCAGGGAATATGTAAAAAGAGGGACCAATGGAACAGCCGATAGTGATAACGGCGTAGCAACCGTACCTTTTTTACAACCGGGCACCTCACCTTATCTCGCACAGGTGTCATTGTATAATAACAGCAGTGTTAATGCAACAGTCATTGCCTGGCTGGATTTTAATGGCAACGGTACTTTTGATGCCGCAGAAGCCGCAACAAATATTCCTGCCGGACCGATCACTCCAAGTTCTTCTGTACAAACAAGATATTTGTACTGGCCAAGTGTTACTACCCCATTACTGGCAGGTGCTACTACATACCTGCGTATCCGTATCACAGCTGCGGCAGCGAGTATGACCTCCAGTCATGCTACTGGTTATTTTGAAAAAGGTGAAGTGGAAGATTATGCTGTGCCGGTAGATAATTATCCGCTGACCACACAACTTTTAAACTTCAAAGCCATACTGGAAAACAAACAAGTGAAGCTGAACTGGAATGTTACCGAAGATGCCAATGTGTATTCCTATGATGTGGAAAGAAGTGCTGATAATACCAATTGGTCTAAAGTGACAACTGTAAATGCAAACGGTACCAGCGGTACCTTCAGTTATGACGCAGTGGATGCTAACCCGTTAAAAGGTATTTCTTATTACAGGGTACGCATTATTGAAAGCGCCGGTATGAACCGGTTCAGCGCCATCAAGCAAATAACATTTGATGAGTTTAATGCCAGTTTCGTCATGGCACCAAATCCTGCAAAAGAAATGACCCGCTTATTTATTGAAGCCAGTGAAGCCGGAGAAGCAACAATACAAGTTTTAAATATGCAGGGCAGGGAAGTATTGTCTCAGAAAAAGCAACTGAAAAGCGGCTCCAATACAATTGAATTGCCATTAGCAGAAACGATCAGTGCAGGTACATACATGGTGCGGCTTACAACAGGTACTAAAGTATTGCAACAAAAATTAATTATCAATAAATAACAAAGAAACTACCGGCAGTGCCCATAATACAGGCTCTGCCTTTTAATAATAACCAATATCAAAATCCACTATCATGAAAAAACCAGCGATGCTGATTGCAGCTATGGCATGTCTTGCCGCTATCTGCTTTTTCTCACTTACTCAGCAAAAATCAAGTACTAAAGAAACGCAAGAAGAGATCTCCGGCAAAACAGACGGCGAGATGGACGAAATAGAGGAAGTAGAGGAGGAAGAATCTGGTGCCGACAAGCAATTAGCTATGTGGTACCAGGGCAGGGCGTATCCTGAGCCGTATTTCTTAAATGACAAATACCAACGGGCCTGGGACCAGATCACAAATGTGAAGCAGCAGCAGGCTGCAGCGGGCCGTGGTAATTCCTTTTCCAACTGGACATCACTCGGTCCATCTGTCGATGGTCTCGGAAGAATTGGTGGAAGAATAAAATGTATCGCCATCGATCCTAATAATAATAATAACCTATGGGTTGGCTCAGCCAGTGGCGGTATCTGGAAATCTACAGATGCGGGTGCCAACTGGACCTCTGTACCTACCGGCATGCATGTGCTGGGTGTGTCTTCTATCCTGGTAGATCCGTCAAACTCTAATACCCTTTATGCCGGTACTGGTGAAGTGTACCGGGTGGATACTTCCAATATTGGCTACAATGTGTGGAAAGCACGGGGCACTTACGGAATTGGTATTATAAAAAGTACCAATGGAGGTGTAAGCTGGACGCAAGTGATGACAAAATCAACGGCACAAATGTTTGCTATACAAATGCTGGCATTCGATCCCACCACCAGCAATACTATTTATGCATGTGCCACAGACGGCCTATACCGGTCCACTGATAATGGTACCACCTGGAACCAGATACTTGCAAAAACGTATGTAAAAGATATAGCCATCAACCCATCTAATACCAACCAGATAGTGGTGGGGGTTGGAAACATGGTAAACCCCGATAAGGGTATTTACCGCACCACCAACGGCAATAATGCTTCACCCACCTGGACAAAGATCGCTTCCGCTTTACCTGCTACATTTGAAGGGTCTATATTGCTGGACAATGTAGGCGCCGGAGAACTGGTAGCAAGTATTGGAAGAAGTTCCAGCACGGCAAATTCAAACAGGGAAGTTTTCCGGTCCACCGATTTTGGCGCCACCTGGGCGGCTGTGGGAGCAGGAACATCCGCTACTAATACTACCAACCATTGCTCTTACCAATTTTGGTTTGCACATACGGTAGCCATTAATCCTTTTGCTGTCGATTCGATCATGTTTGGCGGAGTGGGATTGTACCGGTACCGGATATCCACTACCACCAGGACCACCGTAGGCAGCATACATGCCGATCATCACGATATAAAATTTGACCCTGTACAAAGAGGCAGAATATATGTGTGTAATGATGGTGGCGTGTACAAAAGCACCAATGGCGGGGCTTCATTTACTGCCATTAATAATGGCCTGAATGCCACTCAATTTTATGCTTCCCTGGGTGTTTCCTCCAATATAGCCTCTCCTAACAGGATGATAGGCGGATTGCAGGATAATGGCCAGGTATTATATAACGGATCACAATGGAACCAGGTAAGCTGGGCCGGTGGTGATGGTACTACCTGTGCTATTGACCCGGTTGATCATAACAGGATGTTTGCCAGCCGCGATGCTAAACAGGTGTACAGATCTACCAATGGTGGCAGCGGCGGCGGAGCAGTTACCAACTATTGGGGATTCGACGCAGATTCCCGTACCGGTTTTGTGGCGCCATTGGCCATTGCCAAATCATTTCATGACTCTGTTTACCTCGCATCTGATAACCTGCACCTGAGTGTTGACGGAGGGGCTTCTTTTACCAATGACCCTGTAAGAACAAATGCAGCAACAGCAACTAATTTTATTGAAGCACAGAATAAAACAGCTATAGCAATGGCTGTATCCCCTGTAAATGCGAGAAAGGTTTTCATATCTACTTCGCCATTTGCACAAATGGATGATGATGTAAGCGGCCTGATCATAACAGGACAGCCCAACCTGATGAGAACAACAACAGGGAGCACCCCTTTTACCAGTATAAAGAGCAACCTGCCAGACCGGTTTGTAACGGATATTGCCATCAGCCCTACCAACGACGACAGTGTGTTTGTAACGCTGGGAGGTTTTGGAACAGCACATGTGTATGTTACAGGTAATGCCGGCGCAGCTACACCTACCTGGGTAGCCCTGGGCGGTATAGGCGGCAGTGGCAGAACCAATGAGATATTGCCAGATGTTCCTTTTAATGCGATCATTTTTGATCCTAACAGTTCCAATATAATTTATGCAGGCTGCGATTTTGGAGTATATGTAAG
>JBEBIF010000765.1:0-1106 GCA_040080515.1 Chitinophagaceae bacterium
CTACGATCACCCTTACGGCAGTGGATGGATTGGGAAGTTTAAAAAACAAAACGCTGAAAGATTTTACTGATGCGAACCCTTCGGGTAAGCATAAGATCATTGAATACATAGCCTGGTGCCTGAAACAAACAGGTGTGGAAGAGAATATAAATGTGGTGATGAATATACGGGAAGAGGATGACGGTACTATTGCCGCTGCTCCCAGCAAACATTTTTACAATACACAGTATTTAGATGCGAAAACATTTGAATCAGAAATAGGTGAGAGTGAGGATTGATACACGGTGCTTCAAAAAATACTGAAGCATGTCTGTGTTATCGGGCAACGGCATGGGATGTGGTGGATAAAGAATGTGGATGAGTTTGATGCAGAGCCTGACTATGTGGCTGTGTATAGCAGTGCCGGTGAGTTTGTAGAGATGCTGCCGGGGGCATATTATACAAAGAATATAGGGAAGGATCATGCTATGTGGTGGAGTGGTGAACGTTGCATTGTCGGGCTTAGTTCGCCTGCGAAATTCGCTAAGGATACATTCCGGTATGAAAACCCGAAGGAACTTATCTGCAATATTGATTTTAGCCGTGGCGTAAGAAGCCCATCGCTGGATGGTGCTGGCTTTGAAGCGTATGACCTGGAATGCTGGGAAAAGAAAAAAGCAAATTACCCAACGAGTGACCTGATTGCAGCTACCACATTCATCTTTATGAAAAAGGTGCTGGTGGATGGCTATGAGAAGGAAAGATATGTGGTGATAAAGGCAAGTGCATCACCGAGTAATCTTATTTGCAGCGAAGAGTTGAATATGCTGGTGAAGGATAAGTTCACTCTCGGCATCAGCCAGCGGATGAGTGCAGATATTGGCGGGAGCGGTTCTGCTATCATCATCGGTGCGCAGGTGAGGCTGTATGGTATTGATGGTACATTCTGGACACTGGACGGTGGCACCAGCGTAGACCCTACCGTGCAATGGGTGGCCTGCACTTCTTCTTTTACTACTAACCAAAAAACAATAGATTTTGAAACTGATGCTGGTGAGAACCAGACTGAGATCATCAGTGCTTCTGTGGAAGCCCCTCCATTGCCGGTGAGCGGGGCTATCCGCTTG
>JBEBIF010000766.1:0-1106 GCA_040080515.1 Chitinophagaceae bacterium
CCCCTTATCCATGCCCATAACGATTTTCAAAGACCGGAGCCGCTGACCAACGCATTGCTCAACCGGGTTTATTCCATTGAAGCCGATGTATTCCTTGTAAAGGATACGCTACGGGTGGCGCATGAAGAAAAAGAGCTGGACAAAGCGCCATCACTATGGGTGCTGTACCTGCAGCCCATCATCAATTTATTTGCTGTCAACTATGGTCGCATTAGTCCCGATACCGCTTATACACCCGTACTGATGATTGATATTAAAAAAAGCAGCAGGGCCGTGCTGGCCAACCTGGTACAACTACTGTCTGCATACCCATCGGTATTCGATCGCAGCGTAAACCCTAATGCCATTCAGATTGTGATCAGCGGAGACCGGCCTCCCCGTAAAAAAACTGAAGAGGATAAGAATGGGGATCTATCATGGACCCGGTATCCCCGCTATATTTTTTTTGACGGCCGCCCCAATGAAACCTATGACAACGCTACGCTGCAACGGGTGGCATTTATCAGCGATTCTTATTTTAATTATGTTATTCCTTCAGACAGTATTGATCACCACATTCAGCAACTGGTTCAGCAGGTACACAGCATGGGAAAATTGCTAAGGCTGTGGGCAACACCCGACAGCCCGGTTTCCTGGGAGCAGTTACAAAAACTGGGAGTGGATATCATTAATACCGACAAGGCAGGGGAGTGCAGAAATTTTTTTCTTAAGCAGGAGAACAATGCACCAGATCACTGATCCTCTTCATCTTTTTTTACTTGCGGTGTAAACCGTTAATTGTTCAAAAAAATTCTGAATATTTTTTCTGCTGCCAATGATGATATAAGAGTGCGGGATCTATTAACGTTCTCTTGGTAAACATTGGTTCCCCTTTTGCCTCCTACGTATATTATTATTCACTTTTAAAATTTATCATTATGAAAAAAATCTTTACTCTAGTATTTGCAGTCGGAATGTTTACACTGGCCCAGGCGCAGCCCGGCACCAGGGACAACCGGCAAACTGACCGAAGGGACAATCAGCAAACCGACCGGCAGGGTGATGGCAGGTTTGACGACGACAAAAGTTTAATTGCCATCAATGTCTCCTTTGACAGGGACGATCGT
>JBEBIF010000767.1:0-1106 GCA_040080515.1 Chitinophagaceae bacterium
CAGGAGGGGTTAGGGGAGATTTTCAGGTAAATGTCTATTCAATTATGAGACCCTTAATAAATCCTTGTACCCTTTTTATTTTGTCTTCAGCGTTCTTAACCGTGCAATCTCTTCCTGGTAACCGTAAATATGCGCTCCCGCGCTATAGGCATACATCGGGCCGTTCTTCAGGTTTGCCTCAGATGCGACATACTGTTTCAGCAGTTCTATCCCGCCGAGGTTGGTAGGGAAGCCGGCCCAGAGGTCCCATGACCTGAAATAAACGGTTACGGTCAGTGCTAAATCATTGCCTGATGGTATAACCTTAAAGTCAATCAACCTCAGGCATGGAGGATCAAGTTTGCCGTCTTTTCCATAGCAGACGTCAATGTCGTCAGGCGCTCCAACCTCGATAACAGCCTGGTTGGTAAGCGGCGTTTCTTTCAGCATTTCAACAACACGCTCAAGCTGGGTCCCGCCTTTGGGCATACAGTGTTGTATCCTGCTTGCATACGTATAAGTTTCATTCTCTGCAAGCTCGGGATTCATAAGGTAATTGGCAAAGTAATCCTCGATATATTCCATGGTAGTAGGCGACGGTATCCCAAGCCCCGGCGGAATAAACGGGACTATATCATAATAGGGATGCTCGATGTATACCGCAATCCCAGGATACTGCAGGCGGTATTGTTCGTTTTCAAAAGAGCCTTTCTGAATATTCTGCGAATAAGTTTTATCAAAGAGGTTGTAAATCAACTGAAACCATGCATCGGAAATCGTCTTGGCAATAAGAAAAAAAGGCTGCATCAGTTCTCCTTAGTAAGTGAGATTTCTCTATAAATCCGTTCTATGAATATATACAAAAAAACGGTTTTAGGGCAACAGAAAAGATATAGCGGCAAGGAAACCATTCAACGAAAATTTATCTTGAAATGTTTTCCTTGATTTTTCAATCGATCTGTAATACCCTTTCTGTATAGCAATGAATATTTCCGGCAAAACAACGATTACAGGTATTTTCGGATATCCTATTGAGCATACATTGTCCCCTGCGATGCATAATGCCGCCTTTGAGGCAACAGGGCTGGATTATTGCTACGTTCCGTTTCTCGTGCATCCTGACGGAC
>JBEBIF010000768.1:0-1105 GCA_040080515.1 Chitinophagaceae bacterium
GATACAGGCTCGGTTGCATCTCCCAACAGAGAAACTGAAGCGATGCTCGATGGCAGTGATGCTGTTGCCGACTGGCCGATATTGAATGCATTAGTAAATACAGCAGGTGGCGCCAGCTGGGTTTCTTTGCATCACGGCGGCGGTGTGGGCATGGGTTACAGCATACATGCAGGTATGGTAATTGTTGCCGATGGTACCGATGAAGCTGCTTCAAGATTAAGCCGTGTGTTGCGTAACGATCCTGGTATGGGTGTGATAAGGCATGCGGATGCAGGATATGATGTGGCAAAAGATTATGCAAGAAAATTCAAGCTGGATATTAATGAGAAGTTGAAGAACAGTTAAGGGATAATATTTTTTTCTATGTTCTATTTAAAGCAGAACAATTTATGAGGCTAACCCATTGTGTCAGAATCAGTACCCGGTTTATCATTGTCCTGCTTATTTTTCAGGCCTGCACAACAACTGAAAGGAAAAAGTTGCCCGAAAATTTCAGCTATACAATATTTAAAGATTCAATTAAAGCCGAAGGAAAAAAAGATACAACAGGCGATACACAGAATATATTTGACACTACTTTGTATAATCCGGCACTGGATACTTCCAATTCATTATTAAAGCAATTTGACAGCGTATGGCGCATGGATATTGCCACAATGGAACAGATTGATACCTTACTGAAATTGTGGAAGAAAAGCGAAAAGTACACGCCTGCAGAAATGGAAGCGATAAAAGGTAACCTTACGGTGCTTGATTCTTTTTTTTCGAAAGACTATACAGCAGAACATGCCGCCTGCAAAGAAAACGATTGCCTCATCTATGCAGAAATCATTAAATCAAAGCAAATACTTTACCTGCATCTTGATGGAGAACTGATTGACAGTTTTCCGGTGAGCACCGGTATAAAAAGCCGTGAAACTCCTTCGATGAGTATAAGGCCCAGGGGACCGTTGCTGCTTAAATATACTTCCAGAAAATTTCCCGGAGGCAATTACAATGGGCTTGGCAATATGCCTTATGCCGTTTTTATAAGAGGTGGTTACGCCATACACGGCACTACCATAGGTAATTTTAAAAAATTAGGCAACAGGGCTTCGCATGGCTG
>JBEBIF010000769.1:0-1103 GCA_040080515.1 Chitinophagaceae bacterium
GTTTGTCATTAATATAAAAATTACCGGCTGCATTTCTGAGTTTGTTTGTTGCCAGTTCCACCGCTGCTCTGTCCTTTGCAATCACCGCACCTGTCAGTGCATAAGGAGAAGTTGAATCAACCAATTCCAAAGTTTTTTCAAAACTATTGGCAGGATAAATATAAACGGTCAATACTGGTCCAAAAATTTCTTCACACATCGTTACATATTTCGGGTTCTTTGCTTCAATCACTGTTGGCTGTACAAACCAGCCATCTTTACTATCACATTTTCCGCCTACCCAAATTTCTGCCTTCGGGTCTTTCTTTGCATTATCAATATAGCGTTTGATATTGTTGAAACTCTTTTCATCGATCACGGCATTGATAAAATTGGAGAAATCTTCCACCGTTCCCATTTTGAAACTCTTTACTCCGGCTATCAATTTTTTCTTTACTTCTTCTGCAATATTTGAAGGTATATATGCTCTTGATGCAGCAGAACATTTTTGTCCCTGGTATTCAAAGGCGCCACGAAGCAATGCTGTAACTACTACATCAGGATCTGCACTCTTATGTGCAAGCACAAAATCTTTACCTCCCGTCTCTCCCACTATTCTTGGATATGATTTGTAGTTCGACATATTCTTACCAATCGTTTCCCACATATTATTAAACACACCTGTTGATCCGGTAAAATGTACTCCTGCAAAATCACGGTGATTGAAACATACCCTTCCAATCGTTGGTCCATCCACATAGATCAAATTAATAACTCCATCTGGCAAACCGGCTTCTTTTAATATCCGCATGGTCATTTGCGCAGCATACACCTGTGTGTTGGCTGGTTTCCATACCACCACATTACCACACATAGCAGCAGATGTTGGCAGGTTACCACCGATCGCCGTAAAGTTGAATGGAGTAATAGCTAAAACAAATCCTTCCAGCGGACGGTATTCCATCCTGTTATGCATACCAGGACTGCTGATAGGTTGTTGCTTATATATTTCAGAAAGAAAATGAACATTGAAACGTAAAAAATCAATCAGTTCACAAGCTGCATCAATTTCTGCCTGGAAAGCATTCTTGCTTTGCCCGAGCATCGTTGTTCCATTTATATAC
>JBEBIF010000770.1:0-1102 GCA_040080515.1 Chitinophagaceae bacterium
GGTTAGTATTGTATTGCCCTGTATAAAGTACTTGCACCGGTTCACCGGTTGTAGTAGTAAGTGCTGTCTTATTAAAATACTGGAATTGCCAGATAAACTGGAGCAGCCGCTCGGTCATAGGGGTAAGGTTGACGAATTAAATAAGGGTGAAGTTAATTAGTTTATTGGTTTATAAGTTAAATGGTAAAATGGTTTATTGTTTTATCAGGAATACCCCGTGTAGCGGGAATTTATCATACCCCTGTAAAAGTATTCATAGCACGAACCTGATTACCCAATTAACTAATAAACTAATTACACATTCAATCTCCCCAACTCTCTCACCACCCGGCTTACCGGCAGACCCATTACATTATAAAAGTCGCCGTTAATAGATTTGATGCCCACCACTCCTATCCATTCCTGTATGGCATAGGCACCTGCTTTATCATAAGGTTTGTATTTGTCCACATAGAATTCAATTTCCTTTACTGACAGGTCGTGAAACTCCACATCCGTCGTATCTGCAAAAGCAATTTCCTGCTCTCCTTTCAGGATCACCACACCGGTGATCACTTTATGTTTATCGCCTGACAAGGCCAAAAGGATACTCACCGCATCTTCCCGGTGTACCGGTTTGCCAATGATATTATCACCCAGTACCACAATGGTATCGGCTGCCAGTATCACTTCCCCGTTTCCTGTTTGCGCCTGCACGGCCAGCGCTTTGTTGCGGGCAATATAGATAGCTACTTCCTCCGGCGACAAGCCCGGTGGAAAATGTTCATCCGTTTCTTTTACGATCACTTCAAAAGGGACCTCTGCCCATTCCAGCAGTTGCTTCCGTCTCGGGGATTGCGAAGCGAGAATTATTTTTTTCATCATAGATAGAAATAGAAAAATACCATTGATATAATACCGGTGAACATCACCAGCTTGGTAAGGGTGCTTAGTTGATGAAAATGCGCCGTTGTAGTACTGCGCCGCAATTTCCATAAGATAACAAACAGCGGAAAGATGATGGCAGGCACACTATATGCCACCGCCAGCCACCATTTGAACTGCAATACATATACCTGCAACACCAGCAGGATAGCAATCAACACGATCAGCCACACTGCTG
>JBEBIF010000771.1:0-1096 GCA_040080515.1 Chitinophagaceae bacterium
TGATAAAGCTATTGCGGTAGCAGATTCAACGGGCGGCGATCCCAGCACTCTTATCTCTTTATTCGACTTTACCGGGGGATTTTACCGGGAAATTGGTGACCCTAAAAAAAGTATTGAATTACTGGAAAAAGCACTCGCCCTTAATAAAGAAACAGGACTCTTGGACAAGTACACAGATATTTATGATCAACTTGATACTACGTACCAGGTATTGGGTGATTATAAAAAAGCTTATGCCGCAAGAGCTCAGTTTAAATTTTACCAGGACAGTCTTGATAAATTAAGTGACAAAAATGCACTCATGCGGGCCGAAATAGCTACTGAAGAAGAAAATCTGAAAAAACAAAAAGAAGCAGAGCAAAGAGCTGTTGCAAGAAAACATAATATTCAATACACAGCTATTGTTATCGGTGGACTTATACTGATGGTAGCGATGTTAATGATAAGTTTTTTTCATACACCAAAATGGGTAGTAAGGGTGCTGACATTTGTCAGCTTTATATTTCTCTTTGAATTCCTGATCCTGGTGTTGGATACCAAGATCCATCACTGGGCACATGGCGCTCCGCTTCCTATACTCTTAATAAAGATATTGATCGCCTGCCTGCTGGTGCCCTTGCATCATTGGATAGATCATAAAGCACAACATTTTCTCCATACAAGAAAAATACAGGTAAAAGCTGTAAGAAAGGAAACTAAGCCGACGGTATAACAACTTGCTGGTATATATTCTCTGGCAGATGAGGGAGTTTGGTTTTACGCCGATTTTCTGTACCAGGATCAATCATATACTTGCGAGTTTTTGTTTGCTTTTCTCTCCCAAAACTTGCTTAACTTGCCCCCTCAATAGCCTACAAAACAATATGAGATACAAGACCCTTTCTCCGTTAGTAATATCTGCAGTTATACTGGCAGCCTGTAATAACTCCACAGGATCAAAAACTGCTATAAGCGGACCCGCAGAATTTAATATTCCCTCATCTGCAGGCGTTCAAACACAGCCGCAGGGTCAATCGCCAGCAGATACAGCCAAATTACCGGGCGTAATAACACCGGCAGTAACGCCGGTCATTACTACTCCTGCTATTTCCAAAGC
>JBEBIF010000772.1:0-1093 GCA_040080515.1 Chitinophagaceae bacterium
TGAACGGATAGGGGTGGACACGAAAGTAATAGTAATGCAGGACTGCCGGCAAAATCTTGACTTTGGCAGTTTCTTTGTTCCCATTACCGGAGATTTTACTTACAATAAGCGGCACACCGGCTACATAACTATCCCCTACGATGATAGCGGCAAGTGGTGGTTTGATACCAATTTCACTTTTAAAGGCGATGGCAGCAGCTTTCGCAGGCGACAGCACATTATAGAGTTTGATGATTACTTTGACGAAAACCACACGCCGTATGATGAATTTGAACACCTGCTGTTCAATGATTGGGATGATGCGGAATGGAACCGGTTTTATAACCATTACTTCCAGTGTGTGCAAACATTTCTGGCCGCAGGCCTGGTAAACTACTGTGCCAGCAACTACGACAGCCGCCGTTTGCTGATAGAAACCCCCACTGAGTTTATTGACTTTCTGGATGCCAAAGACAACGAGGGCAATTACAAAATACACCGTGACAGGTGGATGATTAAAAAGGACATAATGAGAATGTGGAATGATGAAGCGGCCAGCATGAACATGAACAAAGTAACGCCGCACAGCTTTACCAAGTGGACAAAAAATTATTGTGGCACAAAAGGATTTACACTGATAAAAGATAAACCCAACGGCACAGAATACTATCTGCTGGCTACAGAGGCCTACGCCGGGCCTAAGAAGTTCAGCGGGCAGGTAACATTATTTAATCAATAAAATACAACCATGTACACCCCCGAAAAAATAATCAGTCTGAATGAAAAAGAAGTATTTGTATTTGGCACAAACCAGTATGCCAGTCATGCAGGCGGTGCAGCTGTTATAGCGGCAGAAAAGTTTGGTGCATTAAATGGCATTTCACCGCATGGGCTTTGCGGGCAGTCTTATGGCATCATTACCACTTCGTTTAACGATATGCCTGTTTCGCTGGACTTTATAAAGCAACAGTTACTTGTGCTGTACGAGTTTGCAACCCTGCGGCCAGACCTGGTATTTCTTGTTACAAAAATTGCAACAGGCATAGCCGGATTTTCTATAACCGAAGTGGCCGAGTTATTCCACGATATAGGAAACTGGCGGCCTTCAAACATT
>JBEBIF010000773.1:0-1092 GCA_040080515.1 Chitinophagaceae bacterium
ATAAAGACGACCTGCTGACGGTGGTGCTCACCAATAACTACCGCTCCACCCAGCCAATACTCGATGTTTCCAAAACGCTTATTAACAGAAATGAAGAACGACTCGTAAAAAAGATTGATGGTTTAAGTAAAGACCTGCTCTCCTCCAATAAACTAATAAACCAATTAACCAATAAACCGCTGATAAAAGAATATGAAACACAGCGCCAGGAGATGATCGGCATTACCAAAGAAGTGCAGGCACTGGTGGCACAGGGTGTGGCTCCCGGAAGAATTGGTATTATTTATAAAGAAAATAAATACGGCGAAGAACTCGCACAGTATTTCAAACTGCTGAATATACCGGTGTACAGCAAGCGGCATTTGAATATTTTAGAATTATCATTGGCACAAAAGATCATTCTACTGCTCCGTTACCTTGCTTCTGAACATGATATTGCGTACAGCGGTGATGAAATGCTGTTTGAGATCCTGCATTTCGATTGGTTTGGCATCCGCCCCATCGAAATTGCAAAGCTGAGTATGGAAGTGGCCAATAAAAGATATAATGATAACAAAACTTCCATCCGGCAGCTGCTGGTGGAAAAAGCCGCTGCTCCTGCCAAAGATCTTTTCTCCGGTACACTTCCTGAAGCCTTGAAAAATGCCTCAGCAACAATTGAAGCATTAGTGGCTGATGTATCCAACGTTACCTTAAGAACTCTTTTTGGCAATATTATCACCAGGGCTGGAGTACTCACTCACATTATGCAAAGCCCCGATAAACACTGGCAGTTGCAGATACTCACCGGCCTGTTTGATTTTGAAAAAGAAGAAACGCATCGCAATCCATTATTAACGCTGCAGCAATTAGTAAATCTGCTGGATATGATGGAGAAAGAAGACATCACCCTGCCATTGGTGCAGGTAAGCGGCAGTGATAAAGGCGTGAACCTGATGACAGCCCACGGTTCCAAAGGACTGGAGTTTCAATATGTGTGGCTGGTGGGTTGCAATTCCTCTTTCTGGGAAAAGAAAAGAAAACCGGGCGGTGGATATAAATTACCTGATACGATGTTCTCATCAGCCCCCTCTTTTGTAGGGGGTTTGGGGG
>JBEBIF010000014.1:0-22476 GCA_040080515.1 Chitinophagaceae bacterium
AGTATCAGCCAGTAATTGCCGGCGCAAATTCTCGACGATTTCATATTCCGGGTATTGCTTTTTATCATTCAGCACCTTCATAATAAAATGAAAGATGAATGGAGAATGAGTGCCGTGACCTTTTCCATTGGAAGAAGTGAAGTAATAGCGAAGATATTTAGTAGCTAATTGCCAGGAGGAGTACATAGTCAATAGTCAATAGTCAATAGTCAATAGTCAATAGTCAATAGTCAATAGTAAGCAACGAAGTTCTATATACATTAGTACACTTAAGTATTCCTCATTTTCACATTTCCTAATTTCCTCATTTTCACATTTCCTAATTTCCTCATTTTCTCATTCCCTAATTTCCTCATTTTCACATTTCCTAATTCCCTCATTTTCTCATTCCCTAATTTCCTCATTACAGTCGCTCCCATATTTGAAACGAGTAATTATAATCATTCTTCTCATCTGCTTCATGGTTCTTCTGGCTGACGAGGTACCATTCCTTTGGATCAATTGAAGGGAAAAAAGTATCTGCTTCCGGTTCAGCTTCCACCCGTGTAAGGTAAATGCGTTTGGCTTTATCGTACAAGGCCCTGTAAATTTCGCCACCGCCGATCACCATCACTTCGTTGGCATCTGTTTCTTTGGCCACAAATAAGGCGTCCTCAATATTTTTTACGGCTACTGTTCCGTCCACTTTCCAGCCGGGCTGGCGGGTGATAACGATATTTTTTCTTCCGGGCAATACTTTACCCAGCGATTCAAAAGTTTTTCGTCCCATCAATACGGGCATGCCCCAGGTCACATTTTTAAAATGCTTCATATCGTTGGGCAAATGCCACGGCATCTTTCCATCCTTTCCGATGGCATTGTTGGTTGCTGCTGCTACTACGAATGAGATGGTCATACCCAAAGATAAAGCCCCCATTGATAGTCACAAAGTTTAGGTTTTCCTATTCCCCGAAGGGGGGGTGCGGAATTTTCCTTTATGTAATTAGCTGAGTGATGAAAGGAGTTCCCGATAAAGATCGGGATGCTGCAAAATGGCCAATAGAATTCATGCAGCCCAAGAGTGCGACGCAACAGGTGGTGATAGTAGTACCGCAGCTGGTAACATAATTGTGGGTTATATTCTTTAATACTATCAGCAATCTATTAAGACTAATTGATCTAAGTTCCGCCTTCGGGGGACAGGGGGCTTGATTTTTACACCGCCACCGGTGCCTTTATTGCCGGATGAGATTGATAGTTTTCCAATGTAAAATCTTCATACTTGAAATCGAAGATATTCTTTATCGCCGGATTCAGTTTCATGGTGGGAAGCGGGAATGGTTCCCGGCTCAGTTGCAGCTTTACCTGCTCCATATGATTGTTGTAAATATGTACATCACCGAAGGTGTGGATAAATTCTCCGGGTTGCAGATCACATACCTGTGCAATCATCAGCGTCAGCAATGCATAAGATGCAATATTGAATGGCACACCAAGGAACACATCGGCACTGCGCTGGTACAACTGGCAGCTCAGACTCCCATTTGCCACCCAAAATTGAAACATATTATGACAGGGCATCAGGGCCATCTTTGGCAGATCGGCCACATTCCAGGCACTGATGATGAGACGACGGCTGTCCGGGTTCTTTTTTATTTGTTCTATCAGTTCTGCTACCTGGTCGATCACTTTTCCATCAGCACCCTGCCAGCTCCTCCATTGTTTGCCATATACCGGGCCCAGTTCACCGTTCTCATCAGCCCATTCATCCCATATTTTTACACCATGCTCTTTCAGGTAAGCGATGTTGGTCTCGCCTTTCAGAAACCAGAGCAATTCATGGATGATACTCTTCAGATGAACTTTCTTAGTGGTAACTAAGGGGAAACCTTTTGACAGATCAAACCGCATCTGGTAGCCGAAACAGCTTAATGTGCCTGTGCCGGTGCGGTCTGCTTTATTTACGCCTGTATCTACTATATGCTGAAGCAAGCCAAGATATTGTTGCATAAGTGCAAATTAGTTGGAATTTGGGATTCCTCATTTGGAATTTGTTTGGCCTGTTAGAAAGATGTGAAATTAAAAGAAAGGCTTACTGTATCCTTCTCAGCAGGTAAGAACAACCCTCAAAACACATAAATATTCCCAACTCCAGTTTATCATCAGCACCCAGGTCATAATACCACCTGTCTGTTTTGGAATTTACCAGCGATGAGACGGACATCCAATAGCCGGATAAACTGTATTGAGAAAATAAAGAATCTGCTTTGGGGAAATTGGATGAGTATGTAAAACTGCTGTCCGCTTTTAACTCCATAGTAAACCACTTGTCCCTGGGAAGATCAACCAGGATAGCGCCTCCACCCGGACTAACATAACTTTCTTTTGCCAGCCACTTACCCGCCAATCCCGAACCAGTTATATAAACATAACCATCATCTTCAACGGCCCCCTGCTTATTACAGGAGAAACCCAAAATGGTCAAAACTACAAGGGCAAATATGATACGCATAGAACTTTTTTTAGAATTGACAACCGCAGGGCTATTCCCGTTACACTGATGGATAGCGGCCACCAGCTTATTGCAACGTTCTTACCCCTTATTGGGTCTTGGTTGTATCTTTGATAATAAACCAAAAATAACATATGCGCCCTGTTCTGAAACACTGTATTCTCCTGTTATTCTTTTTTACTGGCAGCCATTTTACCGGTTTTTCACAACAGGGAGGGATGGCCGACACCACCCGGCTTGAAAAGCAACTACCCATTTTGAATAAAAAATTGTTCCTGCAATTTCCTGCAGCCGCAACAGTGAGCCCGAGGGTGGCAGATATAATGGCCTCTGACCCGAATGAGAACAGGGAAACCCGCATCATTGTGGATAATGGTAAAATGCGCCTGGTCTTTTTTGCCCAGGAATTATTTTCTCTTGCCGGAAACGATATGCTGGATGAACTGTCGAAACAGGTGGAACCGGAGTTCGATTTTCAACGAAAGGTGCTAACCGACTCGGCTTCCCTGCTTTCTGTACTTTCCACTCCTGCCCTCTTCGACTCCACACAAAACGGCATACTCGTAAACAGCCTGACGATAAAAAGTCCCGATAATACCGTTAGCCGTATAGATGCCTATATCAATCCCGATGCCTGGTCTTTAAGAAATGAATATGTTAGCCTGACAGAAACCGTATTTAAAACACTGCTCACCGGTACCCGTACCATTCCATTAAATGCCCGTACAGAAACATTTAAAATACCGGGAACCACCGCTCAGTTTCAATTTGCATTACCAGAAAAATATTTTATCACCCTGGATGAGAAGTATGACTTCAGTGTTTTTAAGATCAATAAGTATAAAAAACTGACGGATGATACTTATACCAGCATTACCATCTACACCGGCAGGTACCCGTCTTTATTTCATAAAGAATATGGCTTTTCAGACAGCATGGCGGCAAACGCAAAAGGGATATTTCTTGGAGATAATCCCGAATGGCTTTACTTCAAAGACGACGTCAACAAGTTTTACCTGAAAGAACAAATATCGCCGGCTACTGAATTAGGAGGTGGTTTGGTATTTCATGTGGCACAGCTTACCAATAAAAAAGATATCATGGAGGAGATGACGGCTATCGTTGCTAAAATAAAGCTGATAAAATAAGCCGCCTTTTATTTTGATCTTCTGCTCAGTTCCTTTTTGATCAACCCTAGTTCTCTGCCTGTTTGCCCTTTTACAGAAGTGTTTTCCTGTGCCCGGCGCATCAGGTAAGGTATCACATCCTTTATAGGGCCAAAAGGTAAATACTTGCTTACACTGCAACCGGCATGGGCCAGGTTAAAAGTGATATTATCACTCATACCGTACAACTGGCTCCAGTGTACATTCGGATGGTGGAGCGGTAATCCTTTTTCCTGCAATAATTGCGTAGCATAGAGATTGCTGTATTCATTATGTGATGCCACGATCAATGCCACCCGGTCAATATTATCAATACAGAATTTCACCCCATCGTTATAATCCCTGTCGCTGCTTTCTTTATCCGGTTGTATAGGCGAAGGATAATTATTTGCTGTGGCCCTCTTTCTTTCTTTTTCCATATAAGCACCCCGCACCAGTTTGGCCCCGAGAATGAATTTCCGTTCCACTGCAGCTTCGTAAGAATCTTTTAAAAATTGCATCCGGTCGTGCCGGTAATGCTGCAATGTATTATACACCACTGCCCTTTCTTTATTAAAGGTATCCATCATCAGTATGGTCAGCGCATCCACGGGGTCCTGTATCCATGTTTCTTCCGCATCGATCAGCACACCTACTTTCTTTTCCTGCCCCGCTTCACATACCCGCATTACCCGGTGACGAACACGATGCCATTCTTCCTTTTCTGCGGCCGGTAAACTTTCAATTGCTTTCAGGTAACGTTTCATCAGCGTGCCTTCTCCTGCATGCATTACTGTATCCAGTTTTTCGAGCAGGGCAAACCGTGCAAAGCCCGTCACTTTCACACTCATGAAAGGAATATTGGGCTGTGTAGCTGCATAATTAATTACCCGGATAAATTCTTCACAGGCATGATCAAAATTATCCTCGCCTTCTTTTCCTTCCACACCATAATCCAGTATCACCTGCACATTGTATTTTCCTAACGTCTTGGCTGCAACTGCTGTTTCATCCAGTGTTTCCCCTCCTACAAATTGTGCAAAGATGGTTTTGCGGATAATGCCTTTTACCGGCAAGCCCGCTTTGATTGACCAGGGGGCCAGGCGGGTGCCTATTTTGACTAACCAGGGCTTGCCCATCATAGAAAAAAGGAACCGGGCTTTTTTAAGTTGTTTGTCCGATTTATACTCAAAGGCAAATTCAGTATTGTCAAAAGATATAACGGGCTTTGTGATGTCCATACAGCAATTATTAATACCGGCAGGCCCCGGCAGCCGCAAAATTAGCTGAAAGGCGATAATTGACAGTATGAGTTTTGTTGGAGGCAGAGATGATTTTAAAAGACTCACGCAGAGGTAAGGAGGACGCTGAGAAATACAGTTTACCCCTCACTTTATTTACTTGTATTGGCTGTATTCCCCTGCGTCCTCCTTACCTCTGCGTGAAACCCTATAGCTCTCCTCACAGACGCTTATCTTTGCGCCACGATACGGCGTATAAACAGAAAATCTGAAAAATGGAACCAAGAAAAGCGGCTGAAAGCCTTACTATAATGACGGAACTGGTGCTGCCTAATGATACCAACATATTCGGCAACCTGATGGGCGGCCGGCTGATGTACTGGATGGATATTGCCGCTGCCATGTCCGCACACCGGCATTGTAATGCACCGGTGGTAACAGCCTCCGTTGATAATATTTCTTTTGAAACGCCGATCAAACTCGGTAACGTAGTACATATTGAAGCGAAACTAACCCGGTCATTCAATTCCTCTATGGAAGTACACATGAAAGTGTGGGGCGAAGATCTGACGCAACAGTTCAAATACAAAAGCAACGAAGCCTATTATACATTCGTGGCACTGGACCCCAACAGAAAAACCCAGGCCCGTGCCGCAGCTCATTCCTGAAACAGAAGAAGAGAAAAATTATTCGACGGCGCTTTGAGAAGAAGACAATTGCGTTTGATATTGGGGGGGAAAATGAAACCGGATGATGCTATAGAACTGAAAGCCCTTTTCTTTAAAGACTGATCCGCCATTATTTGTCTGTGGTCTGCCAGTGATGCCTGCCCATCAGCATGTGTTTCTTACTTTGTTCTATAGCGTCCATCACCTGTGCCAGGATGGTTTCAGCAGGTGCATCATAATCAATCACCAGCGGTTCCTTGAAGTGGACAGAGAGAATAGTTCCTTTCTTTTTAAACTTCAGTCCTTTTTTATTGAAAGCCCTCCAGAAACCGCTGATCACCACCGGAATTACTACAGGCCTTTTTTGTTTGATGATAAGTGCTGTGCCTTTACGGCCGGGTGCAAATGGTTTGGTCGTTCCCTGGGGAAAGGTGATGACCCAGTTATTTTCCAGTGCCCGGGTTATTTTTCGGGTGTCGGAGGGGTCCAGCCCTCTTCTTACTTCTTTGCCTTCTGCCCGCCAGGTCCGCTTTACAGTTAATCCTCCGGCCAGTAAAAAAAGCCGGCTGATAAAACTTCCTTTCATCGTTTCTTCTGCTGCTACATAATTGACCCGTGTAAAGGGATTCAGCAAGTAATAAGGAATGCCCAGCCGGTTTTGCTTTCCCCATTTTATCGCACAAAAGATATGAAGGAAGGTGATGACGTCTGCAAAATACGTTTGATGATTACTTACAAAAAGTACATTCTGCCGGGGCAATTTTGCGATATGCTCCGTACCCGAGATCTTTAGCTTGTTGATCATAGCCAGTCCAGGGTAAGAGAACAAACCCACAAAAAAATAAACGATTTTTCGGATGGGGTGGAAATTTCTCAGTCTTTCGCCAATTGAAGCCATTGGATTCTTTTAAAACAATCTTAGAAAGCTCAAATTAAGAAATTGTACCTGCTTTAGATATTCTGTTTACTAATTTCCTTTTCCTTTAAGCAAAAAAAAGGCCCCCTTTTCAGGGGGCCAGGTAACAGCTGTAAAATTTTGAGCAAAAAACAGCTGCAACAAAGTTTAAAGAAGTGGCTGCTACATTTGCCTGCTATCTCTTCTTATTGTAATACCACTTTCTCGGCAAACAACACTTCGCTGGTCTCTGTATTTCTTACTCTCACAAAGTAGTTTCCGCTTGCTAAGGTATTCCTGCTGATCGTTACATATTGAACACCGTACATAATGCTCTGTTTTTGAGTGATCACTTCCTGGCCGGCCTGGCTAAATACGCTGATCACATAATTTCCTTTGGCATTAGAGAACTCCAGGTTAACCTGGCTTTGTACCGGGTTCGGGAATACTTTCACCGCTTTAACATTGCCTGATTTACGAACGATGGCAATATTACTGTAACTGAACCTGCCGTCAATATCCACCAGTTTCAACCGGTAGTAATAAACGCTGGCAGACATATTTGGATCGGTATGGGCATAATTTATTTCTGTGATACTGTTACCTGCAGCATTTTTGTTGGCTATGCCGGTAAAGTTGGTACCATCCGTGCTTCTTTCAATTTCAAAATGACTGCTGTTCACTTCAGTCAGTGTTTTCCATTTCAGCAATACATCATTCCCGTTCAAAGCAGCGCTGAGGTTAACACCAGTAGATGGAAGCGGAATAAGTGCAGATGGTTCTGTGCTGGCAGCTACCCACCAGATATCACCTGTAAAAGGATTTCTGTTAGCGCCCGCTACATTCGCCTGAACAGTGGACCAGGGAAATTGTGAAGCATCGGCTCCTCTCAGGTACACCCGCAATACAACGGTTTTAACAGTACCATTGATACGGAAGCTTCCTGAAGCAGCGCCCAAGTCCTGGAAAATGCCACCTACTGTAGGTACAGAAGCACCGTTAGGAGTGGTAGCACTGTTAAGCACATTGTTTCCTGAGATATTAAAAAACTGGTTACCAGACATTCTTGTAATGCTAAAACCGCTGGGCTGAACTTCCAGTTCTGTACTAAAGTAGCTGGAAAGCCATTGTGCCGGATCGTTCACGTTAGTACCGGAAACAGGAAAATACCGGTAAGAACCACCTAATCCTGCGATATGTATAACAGGGTTTTGAACGAAGCGGTTAAAGGTCAGCACTACGTTACCATAATAATAACGGGTTGCAGTGTTATTAACAGCAGGGCCACCCGGCTGGTCAAATAATACCTGTGCGGCTGTAAATACGCCCACACCATTGTTAACACCGTTTTGCGGTGGTGCGATATTTCCATCCGCAATGATACCTGTTCCGGACTGTACCGTTGGAGCAGCAACAGGACTTGAGGTAAACATATTGTTAGTAGGTCCGCCTACAGCCGCACTGAAAGATCCTAACAGGTTGTAAGTATCATTAGGGTCCACTTTCTGAACAGCAGGAAAATTAGGATCAACTGCAGTTGTAGGTGATGCACCAAACATCAAACCTGTAGTTACGTTGCTGTAAGTCAAACCAGTATAGGTTTGGTTGGTCAGCGAAACGGTAAGGCTTACAAGCTGTGCCGGTGGTATGGGACTGTTTGAAAACTGGTTGGTGTTACTATTATCCCTTTCAAAATTGATTGGCCCGATTGGACTGATCGTTGGCCCAAGGACACTGGCAAAGTTCCTGTTCGTCATTTCCAGGGTTGCTTGCCCCAGGGAGACCTTGCTTACGAGGAAGCAAAGTAAAAGTGTGTAGAGTTTCATTTTTGTGCTCATTTTTTTAGGTTTTATTATTGAAAAAGTATTTTAAGTGATGCTCTTCATCCTTTAAAGGATGAAGAGCATTTTTAATTTTTTATCCTATTACTACGTCGCCTCCTCTTAGTCTGATACCAAAGTTGATATTGATAATATCAGATGTTCCTACCGGTACCACCACTTTACCATCATTGATACCATCATTGCCTGTCGGGCTGTTTGGCGGATTCGCATTCTTCTGACCGGTATTCTCCCAACCGGATGGCAGTATCTGCGCCGGCGGAGGATTACCGATAATGCCTTGTGCACTGCTGAGAATAACGGAGTACACAGCGTTCGGTGAAATATCAAAGAAGGCAAAAGTTCCAGTCAGCGTATTTACAAACGTCACCTGTTCTACCAGGCCGGTACTGTTATTTACCAGGTAAGCTCTTAATCCAACGGGTATGCCTGCTGCAGGTGGTACTAATGCCGCACCGCTGTTATTTACCAATCCGTCAGACATAGCATTCACATCATGCCATACATTACCACGTAAGTTGATCAGCTTGGTCAAACCGGCATCAATGTTAGTAAGGTTCTGTCCTTCTGCCACATTAAATGTTCCTGTTTGTCCTGTCGCATCCACCTTACTGTTATTGTTTGCACCGGCGCCACCAACATTCTGCAATGTCCATGGAGCTGTAACATCCGGCTGGTTGCTGAATTTCACATAATAGCCGGTACCCGGAGGCACATTAGTGATCAGGTAATAGCCGTTACCATCAGTTACTGCTGAACCGATAGGCTGGTTGGCAGCGTTATACAATGTCACCACCACACCCGGTACACCTGGTTCCTCTGCATCCTGGATACCATCCCTGTTCAGATCAAACCAAACAAAGTCACCGATAGTTGCAGGAACAAATGGTTTCAGACCAGCATCAACGGTCAGGTTCACCTGGCCAGCTGCCAGTGTTACCGTACCCGTTCTGCCTGTTGCAGGATTTACATCACTGTCGGCAAGATCACCGGCAACCACCACATCTTGTGTTGTAAACACCAGTTTCTCCGGTGTAGTGCTGAATCCGACAGTATAGCTGCCCGCAGTCAGGTTGCTGAAGAAATATCTTCCGTTCTGATCAGTAATAGTTGAAGTGATCGCAGCACCAGCTGCATTGTACAGTATAACGGTAACACCGGGGATACCTTTTTCAGTAGCGTCCTGTGTGCCATCGCTGTCCGCATCAAACCATACATAATCTCCTAATGCAGCCCTGGTAGAGAAGATACCGGCATCCACCGTCATAATAGAACTACCACCGCTGATAGTGTATGTTCCGGTTTTACCGGTTACAGGATCTGCATCACTGTCAACGGCATCATTAGCGCCCTGGTTTATTGGAGAGAATACAAATCCCGCAGGCAGGTTGCTGAACTGCACAGAATAAGTGGCATTTGCAAGATTCACAAATTTATAGTTGCCATTCTGATCCGTTACAGTAGTAGCGATAGTGGTACCGGCAGCATTTAATAAAGCTACAGATACACCGGGTACACCCTGCTCTGTTGCATCCTGGATACCATTATTATTCACATCAAACCAAACACGGTCGCCCAATTGGCCCAGCGGTGCTGTTGCATTGAATATTCCAAGATCAATATCTAATCTTTCTTCCGTAGCCGCTAAGCTTACCACATCTGTAGTAGAGGTACCGGCAGCCAGCGGGTTACCATCACTGTCAATAGTACGGTCTGCACCGGCATTCTTTGTTACTACCGTATAACCGGCAGGCAATGTGCTGAAACGTACCCTGTAGTCACCGGCACCCAGGCCAGTGAATAAATATTCGCCTAATGCGTTCGTGATAGTTGTTGTTGGTTGTACACCGGCAGCAACAGGATCTTTATCTACAGGGTTACCGGCTGCATCCAGCAGTTCCACTGTTATACCCTGTACACCAGGCTCACCAGCATCCTGCAATCCATTATTATTCAGATCATACCAAACCCTGTTTCCAAGTGATGCGGTACCGGCTTGCGCTGCTTTGATACCTGCATCCACATCCAGGTTGGTTTGTCCTGCTGCCAGGGTGATAGTACCGGTTCTTCCTGTCGCAGGATTAGCATCGCTTCCTGTGGCAGCGGTACCGGCACCTGGTGCCGTAAATGTAAAGCCGGAAGGCAGGTTGCTGAATCCAACAGTATAGTTACCTGCAGCCAGGTCAGTAAAGATGTAATTACCGTTCTGATCCGTTGTGGCTTGCTTGATAGCTGTTCCACCCGAATTGTATAAAGTAACAGTAACTCCGGCAACGCTGGGTTCGCCTGCGTCCTGGATACCATTCTGGTTCACATCATGCCATACACGATCACCGATCTTACCGGTGCCTGGAGGCGTGGTTACCCAATAGCCTGCATCAACAGTAGTTATTCTTTCTCCTGCACCAAGCGGAAAGGCCGCTGTTCTGCCTGTACCAGGATCAACATCGCTGTCTGTGGCAAATGCAGTTACAGAAGTACTCAGTTTCGTTGTTGTGGTATAACCGGCAGGAGTAACAAACTCCACCAGGTAGTCGCCCGGGATCACATCATTGAAAATGTATTTGCCCGCAGCATCTGTTGCAGTAGTGGCAATAATGGTATTGGTTGTTGCATTTACCAACCTCACTGTTACTCCGGCAATACCCGGCTCACCTGCATCCTGGATACCATCCTTATTCAGATCATTCCACACAAAGTCGCCCACACTGCCATTAGTCGTTTGTTGAGTTTTAAGGCCGGCATCCACATAGCGTATCTGGTCGCCGGCATTTACAGTAAAGGAAGTCGTTCTGCCATTGGCAGGATTCACATCACTGTTAGTAGTAGTGCTTATGGCTCCGATGTTTGAAGTGAATACCATGGCCGGTGGCAAGCTTACACCAACCGTATAGTTACCGGGAGTCACATTGGTGAACAGGTAGTTACCATTAACATCCGTGTAAGTGCTGTTTACCGCCACATTACTGCTGTTATATAAGGTCACCAGTACATTAGATACACCGGGTTCACCGGCATCCTGTGTGCCATTGGCATTAGTATCAAACCAAACACGGTCGCCTACGCTTGCCGGTAAAGGCTGAGCGAACTTAAGACCCGCATCCACATCCGTACGGTTTTGACCAGCCAGCAGTGTAAAGGAGGCTGTGGTATAACTAACCGGATCAAAATCACTGTCAGTATTATCATTACCACCCTGGTCTTTAGCACTCAGGGTATAATTGGATGGAGGCGTTATCCGTACAGAATAATTACCCGGGGCCAGGTTACTGAATAAATAGTTGCCATTGGCATCTGTCGTTGTTGTTCCCACCTCTTGCCCGGCTGAGTTAAGCAGCACCAGTGTGATACCGGCCACGCCAACTTCTCCTGCATCCTGAACGCCATTGCCATTATCATCTTTCCAAACACGGTCGCCTACTGAAGCCGGCGGTGTTACTGATGTCAGGCAAAAACCATCCAGTTTTAATGTATTGCAACCGATCGATCCCTGTACCCGTACCTTAACGGTACCTGCAGGAACAGTAGCATTGATCGTGTATAATTCCAAATAGCTGATAGCACCATCCACATCCCTTGTCACAGTAGCATCCGTTTGAGCAATCACACCATTGGAAGCGTTAAGGAAAATAAGGCTCAGTTTAGGGCTGCAGGAAATGCCCGGTGTATGTGTACCGGCATAAGCTTTCATTGTAACATTAGATCCAACAACAATACCTGTTACATCCTGCCAGACTTTTGCGGTACCTGAAGAATGATTAAGAAAACCATTTGCACTACCACACATTACATATCCTGTTCCTGTGGTCAGTGTTCCACCACTTACAGACCAGCCGGTTGATCCGCTCTCAAAACTTCCGTTGGTAAGCAGGTTGCCAGTTCCGGCAGTACAATTGCAATCATTCGCTAAAATGAAGGTAATAGTAGTATCATGACAGATAGCACCTGTACCACCCGCACCGCTGTATGTTTTTAAGTTTACGCTATAGTTTCCGTTGTCACCGGTCCATGCACCGGCTCCTGTACCCGGAGAATTGTATGGAGCAGTGTTTTCTGTGTTGCTGCTGGGGGTAGGTCCTGTTACGGTAAATTTTACGCTACCAACAGTACCGGTAGTAGAAGCTTCCAGGTTATATAATGAAGCAAGTTGATTAGGTGTAAAAGTAGCGCCGTTGGTAATGGGCAAATCAGTGCCTCCGTCCAGTTTGTTGAAATAAACACTCGTTACCCGGCCGGAACATGAGCTTCCCGCACAAGGAGTGCTGGTAACGCTAATAGTATGATTGACACTGGCAGCATCTGAGTTCCATGTGTTACCTGAAGGGGTGTTGCAGGGGTTTACACCGGCACCATCTGAAATAACGCAACGGATCACTAATCCCTGTAATCCGCTGTTAGGGTTATTAAATACAAGCGGTGCGGGATTCAAAGTGGCAGTAGAAGTGGCACCGCTTACAGAATAGGTAAACCCGTTAATAGTGTTATTGCCATTAACGATACAAACCCAAACATTGGAAGCGTTCCGGTATTGCCAGGCATAGTTTGATGAAGAATTGACATTAGAAACGTTAGCATCAATACTGTACACCGGGCCTGCATTACAAGCAGCAGTGTAGGTATTGACCTGGTGCGCAAAAGCACCGAAGGAAACAAAGAAGGCAATGCTGAGTACAAGAAGTCTTCTGAATACAGTAATAGATACAATAGCCTTGCCCTGAAGAACGGGTGGATTCTTTTTCATGCTCAAAATATTTATAAGTTTTCTTAGGCGGGAAATAGTTCCAACCTGCCAAATGTTTAACTAACCTGGTCTGATTCAGGAATTAGTTGTTTGGTCTTCTGGGAGAAGGATCTTGTTTGAGGAAATTCTTTTAGGAAAATTGGGACACGATTTTTTGTAGGAGATGGGACCGCTAAAGTATTGTCAATATTTAAGCTTTGCAAGTTTTTATTTAACTTTTTCAGGATTATACACAAGTATTTTTGCACATTTATACGTAAAATTACTATTCAAGCTTCGTTTTCGTATGAGCCAATGAGTGATTGACATGAATTTCGCCACCAGATCTTATTATTATTAAATTGTAAAGCACGAACAACTGTTATTGGTTATTAGTGCTTGTTATTATCATTTGAAAGTTCCAAGTCCCGCAAGTCAATGAAACGACCCGGCATCTGCATTTTCAAACTGTAAACGCTTATTAAAACATCAACCTCCCGACTCACGACTTTCGACCATCTACTTCAACCATACTTCAAAAAAAAGCCCCGCTATTACACGGAGCTTTTTTTAAACATCTATACGATCAACCAGATTATTCCGGCTTCGTTTCTTCAGTTGCAGACTGGTCAGCAGCGCCACCATCCATCTTCTTCTTCAGGTCGGCCAGCACACCCAGGTCACCCAGGGTAGCTTTCTCCACTTTCGCCTGTACATTCTTCACAGCTTTGCGGGTACTGTCAGCTTCAGCTCTTTGTTCTTTTTTAGCAGCTTCTGCTTCTTCTACCTTGCCCTGCTCCCAGATACGGGTATGAGAAACTACGATACGTTTTTCGTTACGGTCAAACTCGATCACCATGAACTGTGCCGTTTCATCAGCGCCAATGCTCTTACCATCTTCCTTTGTAAGGTGACGGTTAGGCGCAAATCCTTCCAGTCCGTAAGACAACTGTACTGTAGCGCCTTTGTCATCTCTGCGGCTCACTGTTCCTTCATGCAGACTTCCGATAGCGAAAGTTTCTGCCAATGAATTCCAGGGATCTTCTTCCAGTTGTTTATGTCCCAACTGCAGTTTGCGGTTTTCTTTATCAATACCCAGTATCATCACATCAATAGTAGAACCTACTTTGGTGTACTCACTCGGGTGATTGAAACGCTTCAGCCAGCTCAGGTCGCTGATATGGATCATACCACCGATACCGGCAGCCAGTTCCACAAACACGCCATAGTTAGTGATGTTCTTCACCAGTCCGCTGTGGCGGCTGCCTTCAGCAAACTTAGTTTCGATATCATTCCAGGGATCAGCAGAAAGTTGTTTGATAGACAAGCTCATCTTGCGGCTCGCTTTATCCAGTGTAACCACTTTCGCTTCATGCTCATCACCCAGCTTGAAGAATTCTTTAGCATTGATCGGCGTATTGGCCCAGGTGATCTCACTAACGTGAACCAATCCTTCCACACCCGGTTGAATTTCCAGGAATGCACCATAGTCTTCAATGTTCACCACTTTACCTTTTACCACGTTGCCCTCAGCAATGCTTTCAGCCAATACATCCCATGGATGCGGCGTCAGTTGCTTCAGACCAAGGCTGATACGTTTCTTCTCATCATCAAAATCCAGTACCACCACATTGATCTTCTGATCAAGCTTCAGTACTTCAGTTGGGTGAGAGATACGGCCCCAGGAAATATCAGTAATATACAGCAGACCATCCAGGCCGCCCAGGTCCATGAAAGCACCAAAGTCAGTGATGTTCTTCACTGTACCTTCCAGTACTTGTCCTTTCTCCAGTTTGCTCATGATCTCTGCTCTTTGAGCTTCGATATCACTTTCAATAAGTGCTTTGTGAGATACAACGGCATTCTTAATGGTCTCGTTGATCTTCACTACTTTAAATTCCATTGTCTTACCTACAAACTGATCATAGTCTGTTACCGGCTTCACATCAATTTGTGAACCAGGTAAGAATGTTTCCATTCCAAATACATCCACGATCAAACCACCTTTCGTCTTAGAGGTAACAATACCGGTGATAACCTCACCCGTTTTGTGTACTTCCACAATTCTTTCCCAGGCACGGGTAATGCGGGCCTGGCGGCGGCTCAGGTTCAGGTGACCGTCCCTGTCTTCTTTTTCCACGATCATCACTTCCACTTCATCACCTACGGCAAGATTTGGAAGGTCACGGAATTCATTCAGGGAGATCAAACCATCGCTTTTGAAACCGATGTTCAGCACTACGTCAGTTTTTGTCAAACCAACTACCAGTCCTTTCATCAGTTCACCATCATTCAGCTGTACGAATGTGTTGTCATACACCTGGTCGTACTTTTCTTTTTCTTCTTTCGTGTAAGAAGTAACATTGCGCTTGTCAACGTTCCAGTCAAAATCATCATGGGCAGTAGCTACCGCCTCCACAGGTGCAGTTGTTGTCGCTGCAGCCACTTCTGTAACTTCAGAAGCAGACTCCTGTGCATCAGCGTTTAATTGTTTTCGAATTATGTTTTCAAACATGTAAAAGTTTCCCGAAGGGTTTAATTATTTCGGGGCGGCAAAGATAAGCCAAAACTTCAGTAACTACCCCGTCCCGAACCATTGAATTTCCACTTTTTTCCCAGCTGCAATGCCCTGATTTAGCGCCCCTTGCGTCGCACTCTTCAACTGCATGAATTCTATTGGGCATTTTGCGGTCACCCTGCCTTTACCGCAGAGTCGCGGAGACGCAGAGAAATACAAAATCCCTTACCTCTGCGCTTCCCCGCCTCGGCGGTTACCTTCATTTATTTGCCTTCCTATTCTTTATTATATTCACCAAAACTTCCTGTTGCTCTACCAGTTTCTAAAGATCATTGCCCGGCTTGCTATCCGCATTTTTTGCAGAAAGATCATCATCAATAAACCTGAACTATTAAAGATAAAAGGCCCGGTATTACTGGCATCCAATCATCCCAATTCCTTCCTGGATTCCATTATTCTGGATACCCTTTTTCAGCAACCTGTCTGGTCGCTGGCCCGTGGAGATGCCTTTAAGAATAAAAGCATCAGCCGCATTCTTACCGCATTGAAAATACTACCCGTGTACCGCACCAGCGAAGGCGTAGAAAACCTGTCAGAGAACTATAAAACATTCAACGCCTGCATCTCCATCTTCAAACAGGATGGCATCGTCACGATCTTCAGCGAAGGAAAATGTATCAATGAATGGCACCTCCGGCCTTTAAAGAAAGGAACAGCACGACTGGCTATAAAAGCATGGGAAGAAAACATTCCCGTTACAGTAGTACCGGTAGGTATCAACTATAGTTCATTTAGAAGATTTGGTAAAACCATCCTCCTCAATTTCGGAGCGCTTATTCAAAAGAAGGACATCCCGCTTTCCACATCTGATGGATTGGCACACCAGGCATTCAACAACCGGTTGCAAAATGAATTAAATGAACTGGTGTTTGAAATTGCCAAAGATGATACCACCAGGCGAAAAAAAATATTTGAACGAAAGCCCTCTTTAGTAACTAAAATTGCTTTAGCCATTCCCGCTATAGCAGGCTGGCTGCTGCACACCCCTCTTTACTGGCCACTAAAAAAAATGGTAGAAAAAAAGACCTTTGACAATGACCATTATGATTCTGTTATGACAGGCATCCTGATATTCCTCTATCCTGTTTATGTCATTTTGATCATTCTATCAACCTTCTTATTTATCAATAGCTGGTGGGTAATATCATTACTGCTCATCATTCCTTTTACTGCATGGTCCTATGTTCAGCTGAAATCTCAAACAGATACCTGATCAGCGGCAGCGGAGGCAATCGCTGCTGCAGCAATAAACCCGCTTGTCCACGCATGCTGAAAATTGAACCCACCCGTCACTCCATCCACATCCAAAACCTCCCCGGCAAAGAAAAGGCCCGACACTTTTTTGCTCATCATGGTATTGGCATCTATTTCATTTAGTTTGATCCCACCGGCTGTTACAAATTCTTCTTTAAACGTGGTCTTTCCTTTTACTTTAAATTCACAGTTACACACATTTCTGATCAGCCTGTTTGCTTCTTTTGCCGGCAGATCTGCCCAGCGCATTTCCTTATTGATACCAGAATAACTCAAAAAGAATTCCCACAAACGTTGCGGCAAGCCAAATGAATTCTTTGTCCCCACTTTTTGCGTGGCGATCTCAAACCGCAGGACTTGAAAACTTTCTGCCAGTTGCTGCTCATTGTACTCAGGCAACCAGTTCACCATGATTTTAAAATCATAGTTCACTAATGCTATTTCCCTGGCGCCCCATGCACTTAGTTTTAATACCGCCGGGCCGCTTAATCCCCAATGGGTGATAAGCAAGGGACCTTCCTGTTCCAGTTTACTACCCATGATCTTTACTCTTGCATGCTCCACACTTACACCCATCAGTTCCCTGATAGGATGCCCTGGCAGGTTGAAAGTGAATAAGGATGGAACAGGCTCTTCAAAAGTATGCCCCAGCTCCGTCAACGATTCAAACAGGAACGATTTTGCATAGCCGCCGCTGGCAACGCAGACAAGATCTGCCGGCAATTCCTTCTTATTTGAAAACTGGATGTTAAATCGTGTTGACTCAATACGAATTTTTTTCACTTCTGTATTCATCAGTATCTCCACACCATAGCGTCCAGCTTCATTAAGAAGGCAATCAATAATAGTTTGTGAAGAGTTCGTAACAGGAAACATTCTTCCATCTGCTTCTTCTTTCAATGTCACCCCCCGCTCTTCAAACCACTTTACAGTATCAATAGTAAAGAACTGGTGAAAAGCTTTCTTTACAAAGTTGCTGCCTCTTGGATACTTTTTACTCATTGCTGCAATATCAAAACAGGCATGTGTTACATTGCAACGGCCACCGCCACTTACTTTTACTTTGGATAAAAGTTTACCGGTTTTTTCCACAAGGGTCACTTTCAGGTGCGGGTTCATTCTTGCGGCATTGACGGCACAAAAAAAACCAGCCGCCCCGCCTCCGATCACAATTAAATGCTTTGACACTTAAAAAATTTACTTCAAAGAACGGCTATATTTTATTAAGTTCGTTTCCGTATGGCAGTTCCGATTACAAAAAAGCAGATCAAAGAATTACCGGTTATCCCGTATGAAAAGATCCGGGAACATTTAAGGACCGGTCATATTTTCTTCAGCTCCGGGAGTTACACCTTTTCGGGTATCATTCAGCGGTTAACCAAAAGTGCCTGGAGCCATGTCGCTATCGTTTACAAAGATTATGAACTGGGTCGTGTAATGATACTCGAAGCGGAACCTCGTGTCGGTATCCGGCTGATCCCTTTATCAAGTTATATGCGGGATTATAAAGGCAAACGCCGTCCTTACAAAGGCCAGGTGGTTTTAGCCAAACTGAACTTTGAGCTGGAAAAAGAAAAGTTGAATAAAGCCATCAGCTTCGGACTGGATGAACTGACACGGCCTTATGATAACTGGGAGATCATCCGCATCATGACACGCATCCTTTTCCGTATCGGCAAAAGGGAAAAGAATAAAAGCTATATCTGTTCAGAATTAGTACGGGATGCTTTTGCAAAAGCCGGAGTGATCTTTCCTTTCAATGACACCTATATCAGCCCGCAGGAAATATGGAAAGACCCAAGGGTGGAATTAAAATACCGGATCCTTTAATGAATCTCCTGTCCTGCAACAGAACGTTCCGGCTTCAGCGTAAATAAGTTGGTATTAGCCATTTCAGCTTTCTCAATAGTACTATAGTCCGACAGGATATCGGCCTTGTCTTTGCGCACACATACATCATGCTCAAAATGCACAGATGGTTTGCCATCTTTTGTGCGTACAGTCCAGCCATCAGCCTCTGTGTACACTTCTTTCCTGCCCATATTGATCATCGGCTCGATAGCCAGTACTAATCCTTCCTTTAACTTTACTCCGCTACCCCGCTTGCCATAGTTAGGCACCTGCGGATCTTCATGCAGGTTTTTTCCCAGCCCATGCCCCACCAGTTCCCGCACGACACCATACCCATGTTTCTTTTCTGTATGCTCCTGTACAGCAAATGCGATATCGCCCGTCCGGTTGCCGGTTATTGCTTTTTCAATTCCCTTATACAAGGATTCTTTTGTTACACGGATGAGTTTCATCACTTCACTGCCCGGATCGCCTATTGCAAATGTGTACGCATGATCGCCATGCCAGTTATTTAATATTACACCGATATCAATAGAAACAATATCACCTTCCTTCATCTCATATTTTCCCGGAAATCCGTGCACCACTACATCGTTTACCGAAATGCAGGAATTGAATGGATACCCGTTATAATTTAAAAAAGAAGGTATCGCATTATGATCACGTACAAATTCGCCGATCATTTCATCAATAGACAAAGTGGTGATGCCGGGTTTTAATGTTCCCGCCACTTCGGTCAGTGTCTTGCTTACCAGCAAAGCACTTTGCCGCATCATTTCCACCTGTTCATTTGTTTTGAGAATGATCATAAACTGCAAATATCCTGAAAAAATAAGACCCGGCAAGTTATGCTTACCGGGTCTGTTATTGCGACTCGTGTTTTTACATTTGAACTGCAGAAGTTGTCTGCCGGCCCTGTATCCGTCCACTCTTCATCAATCCGTCGTACTGCCGCATCAACAGCTGCGTCTCTATCTGCTGTAAGGTGTCAAGAATTACACCTACCATGATCAGCAAAGAAGTACCACCAAAGAAGGTGGAGAACTGTTGTGTTACGCCCATCCGTTGTGCGATACCTGGAAGGATACCCACAAAAGCCAGCAGTACAGCTCCTGGAAAAGTGATCTTATCCATGATGGCACCGATATAATCAGCAGTGGGCTGGCCCGGTTTTACTCCCGGAATAAACCCGTTGTTCTGCTTCAGGTTATCAGCGATCTGCTTGGGATTAAATATCAATGCGGTATATAAGAAGGTGAATCCGATAACCACTATTGAATAGATAAGCATATACCAGATATTGCTATGATCGGTAAGTGCTGCAAAAAATCCGCTTTTGCCAGATGTCTGGAAGTTGGAAAAGATGGTTGGTATAAAGATGATAGCCTGGGCAAAGATGATCGGCATTACACCGGCACTGTTCACCTTTAAAGGTAAAAACTGGCGGGCACCACCAAATTGCCTGTTTCCAACTATCTGTTTGGCATAGTTTACCGGAACTTTTCGTACACCTTGTATCAAAAGGATACAACCCATGATGATTGCGATAAGAATAGCGATCTCCACAATGAAAACCAGTATCTGGCCGTTACGAACAGATTTGGCACTCAGTTCCTGCAGGAAGTTTTGCGGAAGACGGGCCACGATCCCGATCATAATGATCAGGGACGTACCATTACCCAATCCTTTATCCGTTATCTTTTCACCCATCCACATTACAAACAAAGTACCTGCGGTAAGTACCACCACAGTGGTAAACCAGAAGTTGGCCGGAGAAAATCCTGCCATCATACCACCACTGGACAAAATACTTCTCAGGTAGCTTACATAAGCAGAAGCCTGTAATATGGTAACACCCACAGTAAGGTAGCGGGTGTATTGGTTGATTTTCTTACGCCCGCTTTCCCCATCCTTTTGCATTTTTTGAAAGCGGGGCACCAGCACCGTCATCAGTTGCATAAAGATCGACGCGGAGATATAAGGCATGATACCTAATGCAAAGATGGAAGCGTTGTTAAAGGCACCACCGGAAAAAGCATCAATCAGGCCAAGGATACCGGTATTGCTTTCCGCACCGGCCTGCATAGCATTGGGATTGATACCTGGCAAAACGATATGAGAACCTACACGATAGATAGCGATCATCATGATGGTAAACAATATCTTGCTGCGCAACTCTTCGATGCTCCAGATATTCTTCAGTGTCTGTATTAATTTCTTCACGGGGATTCAAAAAATTTTAAGCACTTAAAACATAAAAGACGCATTCACCATGCGTCGTTGCAATTTAGCGAAATTACTTTACTATTTCCACCGACCCGCCGGCTGCTTCAATAGCCGCCTTAGCTTTTTCACTTACTGCATTCACTTTAAAAGTGAATTTACCTTTCAGCTCACCATTTCCCAGGATCTTGATCCTGTCGGTTTGATTGATCAGTCCGTTTATATAAAGGTTCTCCGGAGAAAATTCCTTGATACCATATTTCTCAGCCAGTTGTTCCACTTGTCCAAGGTTGAGTACTTTGTATTCCACCCGGTGCGGATTCTTAAATCCACGCTTTGGAAGACGGCGCTGAATTGGCATCTGGCCACCTTCGTGAGCCATTTTGCTTTTATAACCGGCACGGCTTTGACCACCCTTTGTACCTTTTCCGGCAGTTCCACCATGTCCTGAACCATCACCACGGCCAACTCTTTTGTCTTTGTGTGTAGCACCTTTTGCAGGTCTTAATTCGTGTAGTTTCATCTTTACTTAATTTTTACTTTACGGGGTTTTTTCCCCTCGCTTTTATTAATGAGAAAATGTGCAAGTGTGGAAATGTGTAAATGAAGTACACTAATTTTCACATTCATCACATTTTCATATTTACAAATTACGCCAGTTCTTCCACTGTTATCAGGTGTGTTACTTTGCGAACCATTCCTAATATCTGTGGAGTGGCCTCTACCTCTTTAGTGGAATTGGTCTTATTCAAACCCAGTGCCTGTAATGTCAGCTTCTGACGTTCCGGCCTGTCTATCGGGCTTTTTACCAATGTGATTTTTATCTTCTTCATAAAATTCCAGTTTGTAAATTCCAATTTCGGAATTCTTTCTTCAAACCAAGTGTACGGGTCTTGGCAACATGGATCGGCTCACGTAACAAGGCCAATGCTTTAAAGGTTGCTTTCACCACGTTGTGCGGATTAGCAGATCCTAATGATTTTGCCAGTACGTCGGTAATACCTGCAGCTTCCAGAACGGCCCGCATAGAACCTCCGGCTATCACACCGGTACCATGCGCAGCTGGTTTGATCAATACTTTTGCAGCGCCTTCCTTTGCCCATTGATCATGCGGAATGGTGCCTTTCATAACCGGAACTTTGATCAGGTTCTTCTTGGCATCTTCAATTCCTTTAGTGATGGCTTCCTGCACCTCTTTGGCTTTACCCAACCCATGACCTACCACTCCATTTTCATTACCAACAACTACCAGAGCAGAGAAACTAAAGGCACGGCCGCCTTTGGTAGTTTTTACCACCCGGTTGATGGCAACCACTTTATCTTTCAGTTCCAGGTCACCGGCTTTTACCTTGTTTACGTTAAACTTTGACATGTTTCTATTTTGAAATTTTGGATTGGGAAATTGAGAAATCGCCCTCACCGATTATTATCTTATTATTTTTCAGGATACTTGCTTACTCAGGAAATTTCCCGATTGCATTTTTCCCAATTTAAAACTTCAATCCACCTTCCCGGGCTCCATCTGCTACTGATTTCACACGACCATGATAAAGGTAGCCACCACGGTCA